>NZ_JBHSNQ010000168.1:0-15677 GCF_042655065.1 Ureibacillus suwonensis | reverse complement strand
TTTACGAAAATACACGGCCAACAAAGATCAACTAACCAAAAATAATGGGGATAAATGGAAAAAGGAGAATTTGAGTTGGCTCAAATTCTCCTTTTTCCTATCTAGAAGCTAGTTTTGTCCCAGCCTCTTTTTTATGCATTTGTAATATTTCAAAAATTCGGTTAATAGAATAAAAAATAGAAATTACATTACTTGCGTAGTGTAAATTTAATAGATTTCCAAATCAGGGGGGTCATGATGAAAAGATATCAACACTTCTTTTTGACAATGTTGGCAGCATTCTCGCTATTGGTTTTGGCTGCTTGCGGCAATTCGACAAGCGGCGGTGAAGAAAGCGATGCGACTGATGAAGGGCAAGCAACAGGTGGTGCAATCGAAGCGAAAATCGGGGTCATCTCCTATTTGTCCGGTGCCGGAGCCGCCTATGGAGAGGCGATAACACAAGGGTTGAAATTGGCGCAAAAAGAAATTAATGAGCAGGGCGAAGTCCATATTGATTTAGTGATAGAAGATTCGGCAGGAGAAGCGGAACAGGCGGTGAACGTTGGACAGAAATTGATGGCGGACGACTCCATTCTCGCGATTATTGGCCCAACGTTAAGCACGGAATTCTTTGCCGTTGCTCCGGAAGCGGATTTGAATGGAATTACGATTATGGGAACATCCACAACCGTTGATGGGATTCCTGAAATCGGCGATTACGTTTTCCGAAATGCCGTTCCTGAATCATTGGCGATACCAGCGGCCATTGAAAAAGCGGTGAAAAGAACAGGGGCAAAGAAAGTGGCCCTCATTTATGGAAACGATGATGCTTTAACAAAAGGCGGATTTGAAGTAATGAAAAGAAAAGCCGAAGAAATGGGATTAGAAATTACAACCATTGAAACATATCAAAAAGGGCAAAGTGATTATAAAGCGCAACTGACAAAGATCAAAAATTCAAATCCGGACCTGGTGTTGGCATCCTGTCTATATAATGAAGGGGCTGTCATTCTCGATCAGGCACGCAAAATGGGCATTTCCGTTCCGTTCGTTGGCGGAAACGGTTTCAATTCACCCCAAGTCATCGAGATTGCAGGTGACGCGGCAAATGGTTTAATCGTAGGAACACCTTACTTCGGAGATTCTGAAGATCCAAAAATCGTCGAATTCAACAAAAATTACGAAGCGGAATTCGGGAAAAAGCCGGACCAATT
The DNA here is from genome assembly GCF_042655065.1 of Ureibacillus suwonensis. NCBI lineage: Bacteria > Bacillati > Bacillota > Bacilli > Caryophanales > Caryophanaceae > Ureibacillus > Ureibacillus suwonensis. Next base: position 14,481 of record NZ_JBHSNQ010000168.1, on the reverse strand, counting down.
CGCTGCGCAAGCATATGATGCTCTCTACATCTATGCGGATGCCATCAAGAGAGCCGGCACTGGGGAGGACCGTGATGCTTTCCGCGATGCGTTGGCAGCGACAAAAGATTTTGATGGCATTTTAGGAAAATTCTCCTTCGACGACGTGGGTGACGTGGTGATGGACGTTACCGTAGTAGAAATAAAAGATGGGAAATTTGTAGAATTCGAGGAGTAACCTCGAATTCTGCTTTTCATGAAGGGTGATCGATTATGCTGATTGAACAGTTAATCAATGGCGTGACGTTAGGGAGCATTTATGCGATTGTCGCCCTCGGGTTTACGCTCGTTTTTGGCGTCCTGGGCATCATCAACATGGCCCATGGAGAAATTTTCATGGTGGGGGCATTTATCGGCGTATTGACGACAAGCGTACTGGGCTGGCCGCTGTGGCTTGCATTTCTTGCATCGATTGTCGTTACGGCCATTTTGGGATATTTCTTGGAAGTTTTCAGTTTGCGTCCGTTAAGAGGAAAAAAAGGCGTATCCCATTTGGCGCCATTAATCAGCACGATTGGGGTATCCATTTTCCTTGAAAATTTGTCCCATCATTTGTTTGGCGCCGGGAACAAACCTTTTCGCGCTGAATTTGCGGAGATCCGATTTGAAATCGGATCGGTGACGATTTATTTAGTGCAGATAACCATTTTTGTCATCTCGGTCATTTTAATGATTGGATTATCCATATGGCTATCGAAAACCAAAGCGGGAAAAGCGCTGAGAGCCACTGCGGAGAATATCGAAACGGCAAGCATTCTCGGCGTCGATACGAAAAAAATCATCACGTTGACGGTGATGATTGCTTCCGGTATGGGAGGCATCGCGGGAATTTTGGTCGGCATGGCTTTCAACTCTGTAAGTCCTCAGATGGGATTATCGATGGGGTTGAAAGGGCTTGCCATCATCATCTTAGGGGGAATGGGAAGCGTGAAAGGAGCGGTCGTTGGCGGCTTGATTCTCGGTTTGTCCGAAACATTCCTTGTTGCCTATGGTGATTCAGGATATCGGGATGCCATCGCCTTTATCATGATTATTCTCATTTTACTAATCCGTCCACAAGGAATATTCGGTTCCAAGGCGGCGGAGGGTAGGTGATAAGATGTTGGGAGAAGTGTTAAATCCATATTATTTGCAAGTGTTATGCTTCATTTTGATTAATATCATGTTGGCATTAAGTGTGTATGTCCCATTGTCAAGCGGACAATTATCGTTGGGAAGCGCGGGATTTATGGGAATCGGTGCATACACATCCGCACTCCTGGCCATTCATTTTGAACTGCCCCTTTATATCACCATCCTGGTTGGCGCACTGTTGGCAGGAGTGGTCGGCATCATTGTCGGAATCCCTTCATTAAGACTGACAGGGGTGTATTTGGCCATTGCCACATTAGGCTTTGGGGAAGTGATTCGCGTATTCTTTATCAATTGGGAGAACGTGACGAAAGGATCGGTCGGACTGACGGGAATCCCCCAATTGGGAAGATCTTTGTTGAACGTTGCGAAAGCGGCGGGGTTGGAACCCGGAGCATTCGGTTTGAGAAATAACCAATTTGTTTATTTGGCTCTTGCCATTTTGTTATTGATCATTGTGTCGGTTCTGTTGTGGTTTGTGATTCGCCAGAAAAATTCGAGAATTGGAAGGGCGTTTGCTTCCATCCAAATGGACGAGAAAGCCGCAGAATCGATGGGAATCAATATCACTTATTATAAAGTGCTGGCTTTTGCCCAGGGGGCTTTTATCGCAGGTCTTGCCGGAGCTCTTTTTGCCCATACCATCGGCTTTATTTCACCTGCCGATTTTTCGTACCATCGGGCAGTGGAAATTTTGATCTTTACGGTATTTGGCGGCAGTGAACTGGTCATCGGTTCCGTTTTTGGAGCGGTGATCTTGACATTGCTTCCTGAATTATTGCGTTCTGTCAGCGACTATCGTTACATTTTGTACGGGATTATGCTTGTGATTTTAATGGCCGTTCGCCCTCAAGGCATTTTGGATGTCCATTTATTACTCCGGATGAGAGGAAAAAGAATGAAAAGGGGGACTGGCTGATGGTCCTTGAAGTAAAAAATATCACAAAAAGTTTTGGCGGTATCACCGCATTAAAAAATATCTCTTTTTCCATACAACAAGGTGAAATTTACGGTTTAATCGGACCAAACGGAGCCGGTAAGACGACGATGTTCAATTGCATCACCAATCTGGTGGAACCGACTTCCGGAGAGATTTTTTTTAATGGAGAAAAGATTACGGGGTTGAAGCCTTATAAAATCACCGAGAAAGGTATTTGCAGGACATACCAAAACATCCGTTTGTTTCCTAAACTGACCGCACTGCAAAATGTGATGGTCGGCGGACATTCAAGAGTGAATTCAGGGGTTTTCCGGAGCGTTTTGCGGGTGAAATCACAGAAGAAAGAGGAACAAAGGCTGAAGGAAAAAGCGGAAGAATTGTTGGCGCTCGTCGGGCTGGAACAATGGAAGGATCAATTTGCGGAAAATCTGGCGTACGGTCAGCAAAGAAGGTTGGAGATAGCAAGGGCACTGGCGAGCAATCCAACACTATTATTGCTTGATGAACCGGCGGCCGGCATGAATGAAACCGAGACGGAAAGCCTCTTTGAGCTGATTAAAACCATCCAATCAATGGGCGTTACCGTTCTCATCATTGAACATGATATGTCCCTGGTGATGAGGTTATGCGATCGGATCACTGTTTTAAACTTTGGGGAGAAGTTGGCGGAAGGGAAGCCGGAAGAGATTCAAAATAATGAAGCGGTGATCGAGGCTTACCTCGGCAAAGAGGAGGAAGAGTCGATTGCTTAAGTTGACAAACATCGAAACCTATTATGGACAGATTCAGGCTTTAAAAGGAATCAATCTGGAAGTGGAGGAAGGGAAAATCGTCACCCTTCTTGGAGCGAATGGGGCCGGCAAATCGACGACGATGCGGACGATTGCAGGTCTGTTAAAACCAAAAAAAGGGACGGTGGAATTTTTAGGTCAAAATGTGACGGGATTGAAACCCCATCAACTCCTGAGAAAAGGAATCGCGCTCGTTCCCGAAGGACGCGCGATCTTATCAACAATGACCGTGCTGGAAAATCTTGAAATGGGCGCATATCATCGAAAAGATGGCAATGTAAAAGAGGACATCAAACAGATGATGAAACGGTTTCCCATTTTGGAGGAACGCCAAACTCAATTGGCAGGCACGTTGTCTGGCGGCCAGCAGCAAATGCTGGCCATCGCCCGCGCATTGCTTTCAAAACCGAAGCTGTTGCTGCTGGATGAACCATCGATGGGGCTTGCTCCCATCATTGTTTCGGAAATCTTTCGCATCATTCAAGAGATTAAAGAGGAAGGAACAACCGTATTAGTGGTGGAACAAAATGCGAAACAAGCGTTGAAAATCGCGGATTATGGTTATGTCATGGAAACCGGAAAAATCATCATGGAAGGTTTCGCAAAAGATTTGCTCAAAGATGAGCGGATCGTTGAAGCGTATTTGGGGAAAAAGAAAACGACGGTATAAAAAATGGAGCTTCTCAAGTCTCAAGGAGAAAGAGAAGCTCCGTCACGTTATTGAAGGATAATCAATTCTTTTGGATATTTTGTCAATACTTCAACGCCGTTTTCCGTCACTACGACATCATCTTCGATACGGACTCCGGCAACTCCGGTTTTATAAATGCCAGGTTCAATTGTAAAGACCATTCCCGGCTTCAATTCCAACTCATTTGTTCCTGTTACGGATGGGAATTCATGAATTGAAATGCCGAGGCCGTGACCCAACCGGTGGGTATAATATTCGCCATATCCTTCCTGTGAAATTATGTCCCGGGAAATTCTGTCCAAATCCATGCAGCGAACGCCGGGTTTTACTGCTTTGATGGATTGTTCGTTCGAACGTTTCACGGTTTCGTAGATTTTCCGTTGTTCTTCCGTAATTTCCCCAAAAGCGACGGTGCGGGTAATGTCGGAACAGTATCCTTCATAGATGACACCTAAATCGAATAAAACGAAATCACCTTTTTGGATTTTCCGGTTGCCTGGCGTACCATGCGGGGATGCCGCCTTTGGTCCGGACAATACAGTCGTTTCAAAAGACATGGAGTATCCTTTTTCCTTGATGGCGCTTTCAATGATTTGGACGATTTCCAGTTCCGTGATCCCTTCTTTGATGGCTTTTACGCCAACATCTATCGCGTAATCCGCAAGCGCGGCAGCTTGTCTTAATTTTTCGAGTTCATCGGCATCTTTGATAACCCGTAATTGATTCATTTGCTCATCGATTGAAACAAAACTTGCATCTTGAATACACGATTGCAGCGATTCATAGCGATCGACTGTGAGATGTTCCTTTTCAATGGCGATCGTTGAAATGTTCTTTGTACGGGATTGGATTTCATTTGCCAATATGTTCCATGGCTGGTCCGTATCGCCATGACCAATCACATCAAATGGCCAACCGGAAGCTTTTGCATCCGGAATTTCCATTTTGGGGCAAATGATAAACGGGTCCATATCCTGAAAGATTGCAATACCGAGTAATCTCTCGTGGGGATTGCTCCGAAAACCGGAAAAATAAAAAACATTATCGGGATTTGTGATAAAAGCCAAATCAATATGCTGATCCTTCAAGTATGACTGGACCTTTTCAATTCTTTTCTTCATGAAAATTTCCTCCAACATTGTGTTAATAAACACGAATTTGAAATATTACAGTATTAGTATAGCAAAAAGAAGGAAAAAAGATGGATATGTAGAAATAATGAAGATGAATTTAATTTATTGGAGGGGGAATCTTAATGGAAATTTCTTACCATGGTCATTCTGTTGTAAAGATCAAAACGAATGGTACCACGATCCTAATCGACCCGTTTATTACCGGAAACCCTTTGACAGATTTAAAAGCGGAAGAAGAAAAACCGGATGTTATTTTGCTTACACACGGTCATAACGATCATGTAGGGGATGCGATCGCCCTTGCAAAGGCGAACAATTCCCAAGTGGTGGCCTTGAATGAGCTTGCCGTATATCTGCAAAAAATAGGCGTGAATGCGCATCCGATGGGCGTTGGAGGGGCGTATCAGTTCCCGTTCGGTAAAGTGAAATATACCCTTGCTTTCCACGGTTCCACTTATGAAACGGAAACGGAAGTCGTCAATGCAGGAAACCCTGGCGGAATCTTGTTCTATGCGGAAGGTTTGACTATTTATCACGCAGGCGACACTGCGTTATTCGGTGATATGAAATTGATTGGCGACCGCAATGACATCGATGTCGCTTTCTTGCCAATCGGGGACAACTTCACAATGGGACCGGAAGACGCGGCATATGCGGTGGAATTGTTGAGACCGAAAACAGTCGTACCAATCCACTACAATACATTCCCGTTAATTAAACAAGATCCTAATGACTTTGCCAAATTGGTGAAAAACAGCAGAGTGCAAATTTTGGAGCCGGGGCAAAAGGTTGAATTGCCTTAAATATCAAAGCGGATGCTAAATCAATAGGACAAGAGAAAGCAGGTTATGGGGAATTTTCTTTTTTGAAAATATCCATGACGGCTTTCTCGATTTTTTTCTATACATAATTGAAAATATGGTACACTATGGGAGTAGAATGAAAGTACGATGAAAACAGGTGATATCGATGTCAACAAAACATGAAAAAATACTGCAATATATCGAGTCACTACCTATTGGCGAAAAAATTTCAGTCCGGCAAATTGCGAAAGAAATGCAGGTAAGCGAAGGCACGGCTTATCGGGCAATCAAAGAAGCGGAAAATCGAAGCTTGGTGAGTTCCATTGAACGTGTCGGAACAATCCGAATTGAAAAGAAAAAGAAAGAAAATATTGAACGCTTGACTTTCGCTGAAATCGTCAATATCGTGGACGGACAAGTGCTCGGTGGAAAAGCGGGGCTGCATAAAACATTGAATAAATTTGTCATTGGCGCAATGCAGCTGGAAGATATGATGCGCTATACCGATCCGGGAAGCCTTTTGATTGTCGGCAACCGTATCAAAGCCCATTACAACGCCTTAAAGACGGGAGCTGCCGTGTTGATCACGGGCGGTTTTGATACGACGGAAGAAAATAAAAGGCTTGCCGATGAATTGGAATTGCCGATCATTTCATCCAGTTATGATACATTTACCGTTGCAACAATGATTAACCGTGCCATTTATGACCAACTCATTAAAAAGGACATCTTGTTGATAGAAGACATTTATGTGAAGTTGGAAGATACGGCGAAACTCACGGTCGGTCAAACGGTGGCCGATTTCCACTCTTTGAATGCCCATACATCCCATGGCGCTTTTCCGGTTGTTGCAAAAAATAATAAATTAGTGGGAATTGTCACTGTGAAGGACGTATTCGGGAAAGACGGGAACGAATTGATTGAAAAAGTCATGACAAAACATCCGATTTCGGTTTCCATGAAAACCAGTGTCGCTTCGGCGGGTCACCGGATGGTTTGGGAAGGAATCGATCTGCTACCGGTGGTGGATGATGACGGATATTTGCAAGGCGTCATCAGCCGCCAGGACGTATTGAAAGCGTTGCAAACATCCCAACACCAACCGCAGCATGGCGAGACCATTGATGATATCGTCAAAGGCGAAATGAAAGTGCTGGGCGAAGAAGAGGTTGTCGTCGAGTTTACGGTGACTCCACAGATGACGAACCAATATGGTGCGGTATCTTATGGTGCCTTTACGACCCTGCTCACGGAAGTGGGATTGATTGCATTGAAAAGAAGAAAACGGGGAGATGCCGTGCTGGAGAATATTGCCACTTATTATATCAAGCCGATTCAGATGGATAGTGTGCTAAAGGTCGTTCCACATATATTGGATATGAGTAGAAAATTCGTGAAAATGGATTTTGATGTTTTTCATGAAGATTCACTCGTTGGGAAAGCGATGGCCACCTTCCAGTTGCTCGATCGTTAAACTGCATAAAAAAAGTTGTCCAAGCACGATTGGACAACTTTTTTCAAAGTTTATTTCTTACAATTACTGTTTGTTTAATTCATATTCCTGTTTGACAAATTTTCCTTCGTGTTTTGCACGTTTCAAATTGAAATAGGATTCCATTAATCCCACGATGACAAAAACTGCCCCGACAATATAACCTAACATTGAATCTTGTACCACGAAGGTGTTCAATCCAAAAAAAACGACAAAAAGACCTAAAGCAACGCCTGCTTTTGCTTTATACCATTTTTTTTGGATCGGCAAAGTGGAACGGAATTGTTTCGTTTTATAGTAAAAATAAGCGGCGAATGAAGCAATAATAAGTGTGACCAATAAAGCATTCAGCATTTTCAGAACCTCCTAAACAAACTAAAATTATTGTAACGATTTTTTTAGAAAAATGCTAATATACTAATTAAAATTTTTATCATATTTTGGAGGGTCATAATTTGAAAAGACAAATCATCGACACAATTGAGCAATATGATACCATCATCATTCACAGGCATGTCCGTCCGGATCCGGATGCATACGGTTCCCAAATGGGGTTAAAAGCATTGATCCAAGACAATTATCCAAATAAAAAGGTATATGCTGTTGGCACCCATGATGAATTATTGTCTTATTTGGACCGTCCGGACAATATTCCGGATGAGGTATATAATGGGGCACTTGTCATAGTGACAGATACGGCAAATACAGAAAGAATTGATGATCAACGATTTTCCAAAGGAGACTTTCTTATAAAAATCGATCACCATCCCAATGATGATGCTTACGGCGATTTGTTGTGGGTTGACACCGCTTCCAGTTCCTGCAGTGAAATGATTTATGAATTGTATGAAGAAGGCCGGGTTTATAAAAATTGGAAAATGACAGAACAATCGGCGAGATTCCTTTTTGCGGGAATTGTTGGAGATACGGGCAGATTTTTATTTCCAAGCACCACAACAAGAACCTTTGAAATTGCGGGACAATTGATACAATATTCATTTGACCGCAATGAAATTTTCAATGGCATGTATGAGATGGAAGAGAATTTATTGAAATTGCAAGGATATGTGTATCAAAACTTCACAATGGATGAAAACGGAGCTGCTTTCATCAAGCTTCCGAAAGAACTGTTGAAAGAATTTGATGTCACTGTTTCCGAAACGTCCTCATTGGTGGGCTCCCTCAGCAATATCAAAGGGGTCCGTGCCTGGGCGATTTTCGTTGAAGAAGAAAATGAAATCCGTGTAAGATTGCGTTCCAAAGGGCCAATCATCAACGAGCTTGCAAAAAAATACCATGGAGGCGGACATCCTTTGGCATCCGGTGCGACCGCCTATTCATGGGAAGAAGTGGATCAAGTGATTGCAGACTTGAAACAGCTTTGCAAAGAGTATCAATAAAAGTTGGGAGGGATGCAGATGTCCGTTTATCCGCAAATACGAACAAGTGCAGATTTATTAAAAAGTACGATTCGTATGGAAGAACTCATCCCTTTTTTAGTTGAACAAAAGGCAGAAGCTTGTGCAATCGTCAATTCGAAATTGTACGGGCTTTTGCCTTTTTACCATGGATTAAAAAAGGCAGGGATTCATCCCGTCATTGGCCTGACCGCCAAAATACAATCCGGCCGCATCGTTCTGCCCCTTCTGATTTACGCACGGGACAACATCGGCTATAAAAATCTGTTAAAAATCTCAAGCAGCATTGCCATAAGAGATGATGAACATTTGCCAATCCAGTGGCTAAAAGGCTACTCGGAAGGCATTTGCATCGTCATTCCCGCCATCGATGATGATGGGGTTTGGTTGGAGAATGCCTCCATGATTGAATTGTTGAAGGGGATTTTCCACGGTCGGTTATGGTTGGGGATTTCAAGAATAGGCGGGGAAAAATCCGCATTTGAAAGCGAAGTCCTCCGTTTTAGTGAAACATTACATATTCCGATTCTGGCACTTCATGAATGTTTATATTTAAAGCGGGAAGATGCCTTCAGTTATCGGGTGGCCAGAAGCATCGATCTGGGTGTCAAACTGAGTGAACAATCATCTTTGAAAGAAGAAGGGCACCATTATACCCCAACCCGGGAAGAATGGATGAAATGGTTTCAAGACCGCAAAGAATGGTTGGAAGAAAGCAGAAAGATGCTTCTCGGATGCCAAGTGGAAATTGAGCAGAAAGGACATATCATGCCGAAATATCCTTTGCCGGAAGGACAAAGTGCCGAACAGGTGTTAAAAAGGCTTGCGTTAAAGGGCCTAAAAGAACGCTTAAAAACGGATTCCCCCAATGAAATTTACGTGAACCGATTGAATTATGAACTGGAAATCATATGTTCCATGGGCTTTTCGGATTATTTTTTGATTGTGGCGGATTTTATGAATTATGCCCGCAGACAACATATTTTAACAGGACCTGGAAGGGGTTCGTCCGCAGGCTCCCTGGTCGCTTATTCCCTGTACATCACCCAAGTGGATCCGATCCGATATGGATTGTTGTTTGAGCGGTTCTTGAATCCCGAGCGGGTGACCTTGCCGGATATCGATATAGACTTTCTCGATACGAGAAGGGAAGAAGTCATCGAATATGTGGCAAAAAAATATAGGGAAAAGCATGTGGCACAAATCATCACCTTCGGAACGCTGTCAGCAAAGGCCGTAGCCCGGGATGTTGCAAGAATGTTCAATTTCGAACCGGATACCCTTGAAATGATTTCCCGCTTTATTCCGAATAAGCCGGGCATCACATTGATGGAAGCATATAAGACGAATGAGGCTTTCAGAAATTGGGTCGGAGGGGAAGGAATCCGGAAACGCTGGTTTGAAACGGCGCTGAAATTGGAAGGCTTGCCCCGGAATGCTTCCACCCATGCGGCAGGAGTTGTGTTAAGCCCGGTTCCTTTGGTGGAGGTCGTTCCGATCGAAAAGGGGCATGACGGCATTTTTCTGACCCAATGGCCGATGCAGGAAGTGGAACAAATGGGCCTGCTAAAAATGGACTTTTTGGGATTGCGCAATTTAACGATGATTGAACAAATTCAAAAAATGATTTACTACACCCGAAATCGGCGTATCGATCTCAATGAGATTCCCCTTGATGACAAACAAACCTTTGAACTTTTGCAAAAAGGGGATACGTTGGGGATTTTCCAGCTGGAATCGGAAGGGATGAAAAATGCGCTGAAGGAAATTGTCCCTACCCAATTTTCCGATATTGTCGCGGTGAATGCCTTATACAGACCCGGACCAATGCAGTTTATACCGGTTTATGCGGCAAGAAAAAAGGGGCTTGAGCCTGTTATTATGCCCCATGCGGATTTGGAGCCGATCCTGAAAGAAACGTACGGCATCATTGTGTACCAGGAACAAATCATGCAAATTGCACACATTTTGGCGGGATTCTCCCTGGGACAGGCCGATTTGCTAAGAAGAGCGGTCAGCAAGAAAAAGCGGGAAGTGTTGGAAGAACAAAGAGTCGCTTTCGTCAATGGTGCCATTAACAAAGGATACGGCAAAGAAGTGGCGGAATCGGTATATGAACAGATCGTCCGCTTTGCGGATTACGGATTTGCGAAAAGCCACGCAGTAGCTTATAGCATGATTTCCTATCAAATGGCCTACTTAAAAGCCCATTTTCCTTTGGAGTTTTACGCGGTGATGATGACTTTTGCAACGGGAAATCAAGATAAGTTGTTCTCCTTTATTGTGGAAGCGAGAAGCAAGGGCATAAACATTTTGCGTCCATCCCTCCATAAAAGCGGCAGAGTGTTTACCGTGGAAAACGGAAGCATCAGGTTCAGCTTATCAGCCATATCGGGCGTCTCCCAATCCTTTTTGCAAAAATTGATGGAGGTTCGAAAGGAGCAAGGCAAGTTTTCCGACCTGTTCGATTTGGCCGTTGCATTGAGCGGGAAATATTTCACGCGAAAATCCATCGAACCCTTGATCAAAGCGGGGGTGCTCGACGACTTCGGCAAAGACCGGGCAACGCTTCTAGCGACGATTGAAGCGGCGGAAAAACATGCTGGAATCGTCCGGCCGACAGAAGATGAGGATTTATTCACTTCGCAGGCTTCTTTGTTTGGAAAGCCGAAATATATGGAAGTTCCACCGGTTCCCAATAAAATGAAACTCCAATTTGAAAAGGAAGTATTAGGGTTTTATTTGACGGAACACCCGGTTGAAACCGTGCGCAAACGTCTGCATGTCGATACCAACATTCTTCAGTTGAAGCGGGCACCGCAGGACACTTATGTGAAATTTGCCGGAATGGTGGAATCCATTCGTCAACTCCGCACGAAAAACGGAGAATTGATGGCCTTTGTTCAAGTGCAGGATGAGTATGGTTCGATATCCACCACGATTTTTCCGAAACAATATAATGAATGCATGGGTTGGCTGAGAGAAGACCTGCTAGTCTATCTGGAAGGAAAAGTGCAATACCGTTTTAATCAGCCTCAAATTATCATAAAAATAATTAAATTGCTTCAATAACGAGAGAGTTTTTATCAGAAATTACAGAAACTGTGCGTTTTTGCACAGTTTTTTCTTTACAAAGGAGAAAACATTTTGTAAACTGGAACAAAAGTGGTCTGACCACTTTTTGTCGAAATGGTGAACTTCTCTGAACTATCCTTTCCAACGGGATCGGAATAAGGGGTTGTTAAAAAGATTAAAGTGAACATGAATGAGAAACAGGAGAACAAAAAAGTCTTTCTGGAAATTGTCAGCAAATTGAAAGACTTGATTATTAGGGAAAAACTGCAACCGGGTGACAAACTGCCTTCCGAGAGAGTTTTATCAGAGATGCTGGGTGTCGGCAGATCTTCGGTGAGGGAGGCGCTCCGCAGCTTGGAATTGCTGGGCATTATTGAAACCTGGCATGGTGGAGGCACTTTTTTGGCCTCTTCGCAACAATACCGGCTTGTGGAATTATTGGCGACTTTTATTTTGCAAGAAAATCAATCGATACGTGATGTCCATAAAACCCGGGAAATTCATGAAAAAGAAGCGATACGCATCATTTGTGCAAATAAACGGTTAAGGGAACTCCCCGTTTGGGAAAGCTTATTTTTAAAAATTGAATTGGAAACGGAAGTCATTCGGGATCATATTTTGCGCGAATTATTGATCGCCTCTGAAAATCGTTTGGCTTTGCGCATATGGATTCAACTCGCCGCTTATAGCGCAGGTGCATTAAAAAAAGTGACGACGGAGGAAGAAAAACCGATTTTGCAAAGATTGTTGACCTCATTGCGGCTCGGTTATGAAAAAGAAGCTTTAAAAGCATATACCGAATGGCTGGACTATTTATAAAGCTCCGTGAAGAATAAAAATGATTACTAGGGGGAAAAAACGTGGCGATAAAAGATTTGCTATCTTTAAATCGTAAAAAATCGAAAGGGGCCATTTTAAATCCGAAAAAAGAAAGTTCATTTCCGGCGGATTTAATGACAAAATGCCCATCATGCCGAAAAATCTTTTTAACGAAAGAAGTGGAAACGAATTTTAAAGTATGCCCAAACTGCGACCATCATTTTAAAATGACGGCATGGGAACGGATCGACTCTTTTTTGGATGTGGAATCATTTACACCTTTTGATGAACATTTGCGCACGACGAATCCGCTGAATTTCCCTTCTTACATCGAAAAAGTGGAAGCGGATATGAGAAAAACGGGATTGTCCGAAGCGGTTTTAACCGGAAGCGGAACGTTGAAAGGGGAAAATGTGGTTGTAGCGGTGATGGATTCCCATTTCAGAATGGGTTCCATGGGTTCCGTTGTCGGTGAAAAAATTACGCGCGCAATCGAAAAAGCGACGGAAATGCAAGTGCCGTTCATCATCTTCACTGCAAGCGGCGGTGCACGGATGCAGGAAGGCGTCATCTCGTTAATGCAAATGGCAAAGACGAGCGTTGCATTAAAACGGCACAGCGATGAAGGGTTGCTCTTCATTTCCATCATGACGGACCCGACAACCGGTGGAGTGTCAGCAAGCTTTGCATCCCTCGGGGACATCAATATTGCCGAACCTAAAGCGCTCATCGGTTTTGCCGGGAGAAGGGTGATTGAACAAACGGTGAGGGAAAAGTTGCCTGATGATTTCCAAACGGCAGAATTTTTGCTCGCCCATGGCCAACTGGATGCCATTTTCCATCGCAAAGAAATGCGGGATAAAGTGGCGACGATTGTGAAATTGCACAAGAGGGGAGGAGTATCTCATGTCTAAACCTTTATCATTTGAAGAGCCGATCATTAAACTGAGAGAAAAAATAGATGAATTGAGGGAATTGGCCAAAACGGCGAATGTAGACATGTCCGATGAGATCCGGACATTGGAAGAACGGTTGCGCCAATTGGAAATCAAAATTTATTCGAATATGGAACCTTGGAATCGGGTGCAAGTGGCGAGACATCCGGAGCGGCCAACCACCCTTGATTATATTGAGAAAATATTTACAGATTTCATCGAATTGCATGGTGACCGATACTTTTCCGATGATGAAGCGATCGTCGGAGGAATCGCGTCCTTTGAAGGGCAGCCGGTGACCATTATTGGCCATCAGCGCGGAAAAGGAACGAAGGAAAATATTCGCCGGAATTTCGGTATGCCCCATCCGGAAGGGTACCGCAAAGCGCTGCGTTTAATGAAACAAGCAGAAAAATTCAAACGCCCGATTATTTGCTTTATTGATACAAAAGGGGCTTATCCGGGAAAAGCGGCGGAAGAGCGCGGGCAAAGTGAGGCGATCGCCAAAAATTTATTTGAAATGGCCGGACTTAAGGTGCCTGTCATCAGCGTGGTCATTGGTGAAGGGGGAAGCGGCGGAGCTTTGGCATTGGGCGTGACAAACCGCATTTATATGCTGGAAAATTCCACATACTCCGTAATTTCTCCGGAAGGTGCCGCCTCCATATTATGGAAGGATGCAAGCCTTGCAAAACAAGCGGCGGAGGCAATGAAAATCACTGCCCAAGACTTGAAGGAAATGGGCATCATCGATGAAATCATTCCTGAAGTGCCTGGAGGGGCCCACCGCAATCCGGCTGAACAAGCAAACATATTAAAAGAATACTTGAAAAAAGGGCTGGACGAATTGACGGTCATGTCAGAAGAAGAAATTATCCAGGATCGCTATGATAAATTCCGTCAAATTGGGGACTATATTGAAGAAAATGTTCAATAATGTTTTCACCCTTTACAATGACAAAATCCAAATTTATCAGGATTTTGTCATTTTCATTTCCAAGGTTCGTTTATAATGGGAGTATAATAAAGTGATTGAATTTACTTGTTCCAAAGGAAATTTTTTATGATATTGTTAAACTTATTAAAGGGTAGTGTCAAAAAATCTATGAAAACTTAGTTTTGGAGGGATGTGATCTAGCGAAACTAGAGGAAATGCCGCCGCAATCGCTCTTGACAAACACGTCAATGGTTTGATTTCGAACCAACAAGGGCGA
>NZ_JBHSNQ010000167.1:0-14946 GCF_042655065.1 Ureibacillus suwonensis | reverse complement strand
AGCTCAACTACTGTTTGTTTAAATTCTTGATTATACCGTTTTTGACTCATGATTCGGACACAACCTTTCGTTAGTTTAATATTAATGACTTAACCAAGTTGTGTCCATAAATCTATACTACATCTAAAGTTCAGATAAAACGGATTATTATGCTGTTGCAAAGTTCGCACAATCAAACTTTAAATCCCTCTAAGTTCAGATAAAACTTTTATTATTTGGATACCGAAAACAACAAGATTTTTATTGCTTTAAATCCCTCTAAGTTCAGATAAAACCAGACTTCCAGGAACCGATATCATTGTGAGTCCGACTTTAAATCCCTCTAAGTTCAGATAAAACAAAGAATGTAGTGCTAGCTTATGAGAATAGTATCGCTTTAAATCCCTCTAAGTTCAGATAAAACTCATCCATGTAATTCAGCACTGGACCGACAACGAAAGCCTTTAAATCCCTCTAAGTTCAGATAAAACGCAAATGGCTTCGAAAGCGAATATAGCGGCACTCGTGAACTTTAAATCCCTCTAAGTTCAGATAAAACGTTAAAGTGGATGTTGACGTATCCGATGCGCTCAACTTTAAATCCCTCTAAGTTCAGATAAAACCCCAAGCGGGAGCGGGGCGGCGGGGCTTTATAATGGCTTTAAATCCCTCTAAGTTCAGATAAAACCCTGTATCGGACGCACAGGTGGCGTTGGGACAAAAAACTTTAAATCCCTCTAAGTTCAGATAAAACTTTGGAGTATGGTCTAACGATGTTCTGCGGTCGTCCTTTAAATCCCTCTAAGTTCAGATAAAACGTATCTCATCAATCGCAAAAATCGTCCCATGATCTCTTTAAATCCCTCTAAGTTCAGATAAAACTTCAGCCAATCCAACAACCTCCTAACTAAATACGGTCTTTAAATCCCTCTAAGTTCAGATAAAACATAGATTCATCGATAAAATGTATCGAATCACGATACTTTAAATCCCTCTAAGTTCAGATAAAACTTTATTATGATTTAGACGACAATCAGAAAGATGTAAAACTTTAAATCCCTCTAAGTTCAGATAAAACAATTCTCCGTTAACCTTAAACATTAAGCAACCAGTTTCCTTTAAATCCCTCTAAGTTCAGATAAAACGTTTGCGCCTTTCTTCTTTTCGGTCCACATGATCTCTTTAAATCCCTCTAAGTTCAGATAAAACGCTATAACTTCGTATTCTTCGTCAACAAGCCAAATCTTTAAATCCCTCTAAGTTCAGATAAAACCGAAAAAATAAATAAGATGCTGTCTGATAACTACAACTTTAAATCCCTCTAAGTTCAGATAAAACGCTGTTCGTTGTATTTGGTTTTCGCTTCTGTATAAGCTTTAAATCCCTCTAAGTTCAGATAAAACCGTGCAAACAATGAAGCTAACTACGCCAAAGCACACTTTAAATCCCTCTAAGTTCAGATAAAACTCGATTAAAGCCGATTTGAGTAGGTACGGGATTGGACCTTTAAATCCCTCTAAGTTCAGATAAAACGCGGGAGCGGGGCGGTGGGGGCTTTTATAATAATGGCTTTAAATCCCTCTAAGTTCAGATAAAACACGTGTTAAAGGTATTTTGTTAGCCCGTGCAGAAAACTTTAAATCCCTCTAAGTTCAGATAAAACTGATTTGCGCGAACCCCGTCAGACTCACCTGGACAAACTTTAAATCCCTCTAAGTTCAGATAAAACTTATCGTATACATAGCCAGATGTGTTACTTTCAAGCAACTTTAAATCCCTCTAAGTTCAGATAAAACCTGTTGGTCATGATGGATTAAGTCCAGCTTATATTCTCTTTAAATCCCTCTAAGTTCAGATAAAACGTGCTTTATGCAACCTTCATATATAGTTATACATGACTTTAAATCCCTCTAAGTTCAGATAAAACGAAAGAGTAATCGCAGTAATTAAACGTTTTAAAAAAGCTTTAAATCCCTCTAAGTTCAGATAAAACCAGGCCTAAAAGACAAAAACGGTCGTGAGATTTATGACTTTAAATCCCTCTAAGTTCAGATAAAACTTCTGCAGTATTAAATCGATCAAAAGTTACTTTTTCCTTTAAATCCCTCTAAGTTCAGATAAAACTTGCTTTGGCTACCGGCGCACGCTTTTCAGAAATCATCTTTAAATCCCTCTAAGTTCAGATAAAACGAGTTGACAGACTTAACTAACGGAATTATTAAACAAACTTTAAATCCCTCTAAGTTCAGATAAAACCTAAGCCTTTTCGTTGTAATTCTCTAAAAGCAATTAAGCTTTAAATCCCTCTAAGTTCAGATAAAACTCAGTTAGTAAAAAATACATTTAGACATTCAAGAAAACTTTAAATCCCTCTAAGTTCAGATAAAACCTAAGCCTTTTCGTTGTAATTCTCTAAAAGCAATTAAGCTTTAAATCCCTCTAAGTTCAGATAAAACCCTGCTAAAAAACCCCATAAAATCAATCCTTTAGAGACAAACAAGTGCAGTGAACCTCTAATCGTGCAAACCACAATTTTTGTTTAATCTCTCTAAGCCTTGATATGACAACATTATTACCTGATATCTAAAAAATTAACAAAATGCAATTTAGAAAAACAAATCTAAATCTGCCTTTTCTGCTCCTACATGAAATTTCTTTAAATGTTTTGGATTTTCCACAACATAGTAATAAATACTATCTGTTTCATGATCAATGATTTTCTCCAAATCACGACGACACTTTAAAAATTGTGTCTTTGTCATTTCCCCTTCAAAAACTGAATTTTGTGTCCAATTTAAATATTCTTTTAATTTTTTGCACACTTTATTTACTCGTTTTTCACTTACATCATAAGTTATAATTACGAACATTTAATCACCACCATGCCCTTAGAGGCTTATATGGCGTATCCCCTATGACATGCTTAATCAGTTTATAACATTCTAATCGGATAAAATAACGATAAGAAACATTTCGATTTAACTGACGATGTTTGATTGTATCTGATAACTTTTTATCAAAAGATGCAATGAAAATTTTTCTTCCTTCCTCATTCAAATATACCATTCCTTCATAATCCTCAAAATGTTTCGGTTGAATTTTTTTCATATTTACTAGAGAAACAATTAGCGGATCTACAAAAAGGGGTTTAAATATTTCCGCAAGATCCAAACATAATGAGAAACGTTTTTGGGATGGCTCGTGTAAAAAGCTGATTGTTGGATTTAATTGAGTTTTATAGATTTCACTCAAAATAGTCGTATACATCATCGTATTACCAAATGAAATTAATGCATTAAATGGATCACGAGGGGGTCTTTTTGTACGTTCCGTAAAATAAAATTCCGGTAATATTAATTCATTCAACGATTGATAATAATTTTGTCGAATCAATCCTTCAAGTCCCATTAGTTGCTGTACATCTTTAACTGAAGCGATTTGTTTCTGCAACTCTTGAATCTCTTTAACATGCTCCGAATCCATATTATTTTTCTTCCGATTGAATCGAATCATATGAAATGCGGCAGATTGAACAAATGCTTGTGCTAAAGCTAAACGTTTTTCTTTATTTAAATAATGCTCGCTTTGCCGTACTGTCACAATTCCTGAAACCTTCTGCTCTCTTGGTACAAAACTTCCAGTGTAAAAACCGTAATAGTTATAAAAATGTACGAAAATTCCTTTTTGCCCCATAAAATTTAAAAAGGCTGAATTTAGATTTACTTCTCCAAATAAGTGTAAATTTTCAATTTGCTCCACGGGAAGTGGTCTCTTTTTATTGTCCATTTCTGATACTAAATAAATCGTATTATCTTTCCTTTTTACAGTGCCATTTGAAAACATATAAACATCACGTTGCATCGTCCTTCCCCTCCAATGCAAAGCAAAAATCAAAATAAGCGCAATTTTTACAATAGGGTAATTTCTTGAATTTCGGTGCAGAATCTGATTCGATCACGCGATAAATGCCAGCAATCTTTTTCTTCAACTCTTTTTCATTGTCTTCAGTCAATACAACCTCAACAACTTTCTTTTCCTTTGTATACGCAATTTTCCCTTTCTTCTCAATGCCTCGTTGTTTCAATAAATACAAATAATATAAAAGTTGCCACTCATCTGCTTTTTGCATTTTACTGGACAGCTTTGTTTCTTGAATGTACTCATCATCTATGACATCCACTACAGCATCTCCAATAACAAGCTCTTTGTCTTTCCTAGGATAAGATTTCTCATGAAGAAGAGTTCCTTCAATTACTCGATCATGTTCCGTTTCAAAACCTATCTGTTTGCTATATAACCATAGTTTTCTCGGGCAAACCACATAATACTGCATGTGTAATCCACCAATACTTTGCAAAAATACCCTTCCCTTCTAGAAAAGAACATCAAAATTTTCATCTAATCGTAACTCCAGCCCTCGATTTGAATCATATGAAACGTCTATTGAATACTGAATATAATTAAAATCCGGATGTTCGAAAGGGGAAACTTTAAATCCTGCTTCTTTTGCTTTAAAAAATAAGCTTTTAGCACTTACCGAAATAATGTATTGCTCAATCTCCATTCGAATTTGTTTCTTCTGCTTATTCCGTTCGATTCGATCTAAAGAATCGGGAATTGCATCATATTGCTCAATTAACGCCATTACCGCTTCATAATTTTCTCTTCCAGCCACAAAACTTACACTTTGAATATCACGTAATATTTGTTGAGCTTCTTCCTTACTTAAATCAAATGCTCGCATATCTTGCAATTCTTGATTGGCCTTTTCAAATTTTGCTAAATACTTTGTCCCTGCAAGTTGTTCTCTACTAAATACTTGCTTCACAATATCGATTTTCTCATGCTCCCCAATTAATTGGCCATCAAAAGCAGACAACGCTTCCACCCCTTTTTGGACGATCGCCTTTTCATAAATCGTCTCAAGGCCAGACACCTCTTCTAGATTCGATAATATAAAAATATTCGGTTCATCTGGTGTACCACCATTAAATCGGAGACCTTTTCGATTACAGCGGCCAAACCGTTGAAATAATGCATCTGGTGTAGCCGCCTCGGTAAATAAATAATCAAAATCTACATCCAAAGAAGCCTCTACTATTTGTGTCGTCACCCAAATTCCTGGCCGATTATTCGTTAACTGTCCAAACTCTTTTATTTTCTCTTCTTTTGGCAAACGATCTTTCCTTGTAAATTGTGAATGTAATAAATTGATTTGTTCTTCCCCAACAAGTTGCTTTAACTGATCATACATTGCAAGTGCTTCCTTCACCGTATTCACAACAACTAATACTTTGGAAGTTTCACCAAATTGAACGATTTTCGTTAAAGCTTCTATTTTATCATCCAGCAGTTGTATCCGATGTCTTCTCGGCATAACCGGATTAGCATCTCGGTCGTCTGGAATCAGTACAGTTTTAACTAATGATTTATGATCCAACAAGCCTTTCTTTTGCAATTCATCAAGAAATATTTGTGGTAATGTAGCAGTCATAATCATCCACTGACCACCTAATTGATGAATCAGTTCCAAACCTCTTAGCAGTATCGCAACAATATGTGGGTCATATGCTTGAATTTCATCGATTACCACTTTGGAATAGGCAAGGGTAGCAAGTTCTGTTTCAAACCCCCGGTAAAGAAGTGGAAATTTGAATAATTGGTCAATTGTGGAAAGGGTCAATTTTTTCGCAAGTAAACGTGTATGCTCCGTTTGAATAATCGATTGCTCAAAGGAAGTCGTTTCATCTGATTTTGACATTAGATGGTCTAAAGCCGTTGAATGAAGCAAACCCGTACTACTAAAACCAATACCCTTTTCGCTTTGAATTCGGTCATACATCGCATTTAAACTCACTCGCATAGGCAGTGTAAAAAAACCTTTCTTTTGGCCAATCCATAATAAAGCCGCTTCCGTTTTCCCACTACCTGTCTGAGCGATAAGGACAATATTTTTATCTTGATTTTCATAAGTTAAGGTCTGTAAAGGACGTAATGAATATTTCTTTTCAAGAAATGTTTTCGTCTGCTCCCCTACATTTTGATCCACCGCTTCTTCCACATAAATTGCAACATTCTCATCTTTTCTCTTCGCAGATGCTACATGGTCTGCACGTTGGAGGAAGCCTTTTATTAAGATATACTTTAACCACATATAATGATTGAATTGATTAACAATATTTACTCGATTACAAATCGCTCTAATTGCGAAACGGTTGGCTTTATCTGTTAACTCAAACGATAATGGGATTTCCTCTTTTATAGACGGAATTGCTTCTTTTAAATGTTGTTCATATATTTGTAGGATGAGTTTCTCATTCGGATTCAAATCTCTTTCATGATGATATCCTACTGCTAATGCCACAATTTCAGCTTCTTCTTTCGAATATTTTTTTCGTAATTCACCAAATGGCAATAAACAAACCGATAAATAATTATGTGGATAGTTCACTAGATTTGTTTTACGCCAATTTTTATCAATCGAGGGACGGATCATATTTTGAAAAGTCTCGCTATATTTCCCTAAATCATGATACATAGCTGCCACTTCAACTAACTCAAAATCTTTAGTTGTAAAAAATGAAAGCTCATTGCCATAAGCTTGAGCAAGAGCTTTCACTGCCTCCACAACGTCTGAAGTATGTTCAGCAATCGTTAAAACATCCGGTTTAGATTTTGCAAAATACATATCCCTTATCCTTTCAATAAGAAAATACTGTATTCCCCATCCGTCATAACATCGTCCTCCAATAAAGTAGACTTTTGAACATAAGCAGCCGCTATATAATCCCACTCTCGCCGGCCATCACGAATCTCATATTTACGAGGAAGACGATAATATGCTTTTGGCACATCAAAGTAAGTATCTATCTCTAAATCTACTGGAATATATTGATTGTAAACCAATTCTTCCATACTATCTTCTGTTGCCTCTACAAAACGCACTTCATCAATCCTTACAATATCTTCCCAGCGGCCCATGCTTATTGTTGTGGACAATTGATGAAACTTGTTGTAAAGCTCATTTAATATAGTTTCTTCTGCATCAACATGGATAACATGTTCCACGTTAAATAGTAAGTGCTGATACATTGGCATGGTTGTATACAATTTACTGTCAGGTAAAGGAGCTTCTGGTAACCCATCTGTTGTTACAATCGGAGGCACTTCGGCTTTCTTGTACATAAACTTTTTTTGATAATCTATCATAAAGCTTTCGGACTGTCCTTGAATGGATATATTCATCGGAATGTACTCCGTCGCACCCAGCACCGCGTGTAACATGCCCTTTACGGTAGAAAATGGTACGAGAGGATATGTTTCGCCGACTTTATAGGCAAATGGCTTTAGAAAACAAGCTGTTTCTTGAAACAATTTAAGCCTTAGCAACTTCATAGGCAACCCCGTAATATTCTGCTACTTCACGAGTTACAGCTTGGAAAAATTCCTCTACCGTTCCTACTTGTCCAAAAGCTTCTTTGATTTCTGATTCATTACTAAATATTCCATTTGTTAAGCCGACCTTTGTAAATTGTTTCATTGCTTCACCAGCAAAAGTGAATTCGCTTGTTTGAACAAGAGGCTCAATTTTTAACGAATTTCCTTCCAATTGAATACGTCCTTGGAAAAATGGATTTGCCACAGGGTACACCCCTCCGATCACAAACAGTGGTGTTAAGTTTTCCTGACGGCCACGAATATTACGGGATAATAATTTCAACACTTCCAGTAATTGATGAACACGATTAAAACGTTCTTCATTCGGCAACTCCACCTGGTTATTTTCATCGATGCCAACCTTGCTTAAATCCACAGTTACTGTATAAGTGTAGTAACTAATATGATTTTCAATATTTGCTAGGTTTGAATTTTCTCCTAAGCGCTCAGCCAACCCCATATTCGTTAAAAACTCCATGTCCCCATTGTAGGGCTCTAAGGAAATCGCATGACTTAAACGAACGGTTGCAGGACGTTTAAGGGAATTTTTACCCGTTTTTAAATAACCGAATAAATCCATTTCGACCGAATCTTCAATTGTTAATTCATCTTTAAATTGTAAAGTTCCCTTTTGTTTAGAAACTGTGTTTAGATTCCAGCCAAATAATTCATTTCCTAAACGAACGACATCATAACGTAATGATTGGCGGGAAGCGAAAGTATAAGTGTTGCCATCCGCACGATTAAATTTCTTTAATTCTGAAATATTGGAAAATCCTTCACCAAAGTTAAGTGAACCTGCCTCAACAATAGCAGTAAATGTTAATGATTTACTCATGCTTCAACTTCCTCCACTTCTTTTTGTTCTTTTGATTCAAATTGTGACATTAGACCGGCAATAAACGCCAATGACATTGTGGCAAACTCATGGTCTGAAACAACTTTACGATCTAATAAACTTGTAAACTCTTTATTGATTGGAAGATTTGCTAACAAATGTAGACGCAATACCGTTTCAAAGAAAACTTCCCGGTTTCCGCCTTTTGCGGCATTTAATAAACGATAAGCGATCGTTGCAATTTTTTTCTCATTTGGAGAAGTATACTCTTCACTTTCTTGCACAGTTTGTGGTTTAAACAATTTTTTTTGCAAAGCTTGACCACGTCCATACATACGGTCTGTTAACGTTTTTTGTTCCACTGTTTGTCCCTCCTTCAAAATCAATTCACGTAAATTGAGTGCCATTTTAATACTGTAATAATTTTTCGAATTATCAGTAATTAATCGGCGCATTTCTTCAAAAATTAGCGTCTTTGTATCGTTATTTCGCAACGCTTCGTGAATAAGCTGCTCGCGAAATGCATATGGAAAAATCTTATTTATATCAAAATGAGTCGAACCCGAAAGCAATGTTTTAATAAACTTTTCATTTACCACTCGATATTCGAGTAAAGTTTTTTTCGATTTATTGAATGTTACCCATTCAATTAATAACGTAACAGTTTCCCGCTCTTTCTCTTTTTTAATCATTTTTTCATGACTAGATATCAATGCAGTACTAAATAAATTATCACGGCGAAACGCCCGCGCAAAAGCATCATTACGCTTCCTTGTTTCTTCACAATCCCCTTCAACATGTAAGAAACTAAAAACAAAATGTTCTTCTCGTCCAATCGTTTTCCGATAGCTTGTACACCCTAGAGGAGATATGAACAATAATAACCTCGCTAATGTACTGATGAGAGGTGCGCTTGTCATTTGCCCATTATAAAAATCATTAAAACTTGTTGATGCAAGTGGCATAAACATCATTTCCTGATATGCCAGTGTTCCCCATTGTCCTTCAATTCCACTGCACGGAGGAAGTTTCTCAAAATAACTAAAATCAATAGACTTTGCTTTTTTATTTTTTTTCTTCCATTGTTCGGCAATACCTATATCGCTTTCTTGAATAAGTTTCCATGCCGTATCCGCATCATTATTTTCAATACACTGTTGCAGTTTCAATTCCAAAACAAGTGGATCAATAAAATCTTTTCGAAATACTGCGATTTGCTCTTTAAACGACAATGTATTTTTCGCAACATTTAAAAACGATACCTGGCCTCCCGAACTTGATAAAATTGTTCCTTTTACCACATTGATAGTCAGTTTTTGATCAATTTCCGGCTCATTTAAAATTTCGATCGCTCGATGAATCACCTTTTCTAAGGTAGGCAAATCGATCTGTTTCAAAGCATCCTTTCCTTCAAGTATTAGTTTAGTCGCTTCATCTTGATAGTCAGGGAAATACTTTGCTACTCGATCTAATCCTTCTTTCAATGTATTATTGATAATATCTCCATGAAACTTATAAGAGTCCGTATTCTTTACTTTACCATTTTCAATGGAAAGCTTTATTTTTCGAAAGGATTGATCTAATTGCTCTTTACGTCTTGCCCCCATACTATACGTACGAACTAAATAATCAAAAAAACGTTCTGGTAAAGATTCAAACCATTCAATCGGTACATCTAAAACATTTCCGTCACATTTGATTTGATGCTCTTCATCCATTCGTAAAAGGGCAGTTGCTCCCATTGAAAACAGCCAGTCATTAATTAATATTTTAACCATGCTGAATCGCCTCCAGCGTGCCATAGCCTTGGGCCCTCCGTAGTCCCGCTCCGTCCAAATATAGGAGTTTTAAATCTTCTGGATGTCCTTGAAGCTTAATGACGCCTTTTTGTGCTGTATAAAAAAGCGTTTTACCGTTTGCATGGCGATTCGTTTCTTTAATCACTTGTTTCTTTAAGCAATGTCCGCAAATTTTTAATGGTTCGTACAATGGGCGGCCATATAACGCTTGAAATTGTTTATTCGTAATAATGTTGAATTCTTGCTCAAAAGAAGGGTTAGAAATTAGTAAGGGCTTTTTCATCTTGTCCTCAACTAATAATCCATTTAAAATATTAAAAGTAACTACATTTGAGGTGATTGGTTTTTCGTGAGCGATCTGTTTGCTTATAATTTTTAGAGGGTATTCGGGATGATCATATTTTTGTGTTATACTTAATCCATTGAAAAATGCTACTCCTACTCTTACATCAGATGTTGAAAAAATCAAAGTTGCGTTTTTCATCTCATATTCTGCAGTTTCTTCGAGAAGGTTGAAATTGTTCATGTAAAAGGAAAAGGTGAAAGGCTTGGGCTTCTTTTTACCATCATATAATTGATTGTACAGATCCTCATCGCCTTTCTTTAACATTTCTTTAATAAATGATAATAAATACATTCGGTAAGCTTGAGGAACCTTTTGTACATCTAATAAAATTTTGAAGCGCAATATTGTACCTCCTTTATTATTAAAGTATGAACTATACTATAGTAAGTATATTTATAACTAAATCAATTGTAAATATAAGTAAGAAAATCTAACCAATATTAATCGATTGTTATTTAGTATATTTTTGTTAAAAAATGTAATTTTATTTGAATTTTGTTGGATTTAAAATTATTTTTAAATTATATTAATCATTTATTTATCTGAATTTAGTAGAAAAGATATATTTATTTCATAATTAAGACGACTCATGTTAACATTCCATGAGTCGTCTTTCATTTAGGAAGCATGCAGCATATTATTCTTAATCTTTATATAGTCAGTTATAATAGAATTAAAACTGAATAAAAGGCTATTGAAATTTTGAAAATTCGCATGCAGTAATTGAAAAGGCAGATTTCGATTGATTTTTCTAAAATGCATTTTGCCAAATTTTGAGATATTGGGTTAAAATGTTGTTATATCAAGGGTTGTAAAGGTTGAGCAAGTAAAAGTAATTCGCACGATTGGACGTTCGCTGCAATGGTTTGTTTCTACATGTTGTTTTTATAAGGTTTTTAGCAAGGGGTTTTCTCTGAACTTAGTGGGATTTAAAGCAATTTCGTATTCTTTTTCTATGCCGCGAAATCATCGGTTTTCTCTGAACTTAGTGGGATTTAAAGTCCATATTACGCAGATGAAGAACGTATGAAAGTGCAATGTTTTCTCTGAACTTAGTGGGATTTAAAGTCTTGATGGGTATGTTAATGCCGTAGATCGAGAGAGCGTTTTCTCTGAACTTAGTGGGATTTAAAGTATAAATACTATGCGCCCAAACTAATTGATGACGATGTTTTCTCTGAACTTAGTGGGATTTAAAGAGCGGAAATGGAGTCCACATCGTTGTGAAGGGTGAAGTTTTCTCTGAACTTAGTGGTATTTAAAGTTTTCAACTCATCGTGAGTAATCCATCCGCCGTCAAGTTTTCTCTGAACTTAGTGGGATTTAAAGAAGAAAAAACAGCGAAAAGTTAAATCTATTAACCACTGTTTTCTCTGAACTTAGTGGGATTTAAAGGATTTAATGGCTGATGAAGAAGTCGAGCAGCCGGAAGGTTTTCTCTGAACTTAGTGGGATTTAAAGATCTGTCTTGCCGAACGTTTACTATATCCCGCTTTGTTTTCTCTGAACTTAGTGGGATTTAAAGTCGAGCCGTATGAAAACACTTTTCAACTTCACGGAAGGGTTTTCTCTGAACTTAGTGGGATTTAAAGCCTTTTTCGTTTTGTTTAATTACAATATAAACGATGTTTTCTCTGAACTTAGTGGGATTTAAAGTAGCGTTTTAAACCATGATGCAGCGGAAGAAAATACGCGTTTTCTCTGAACTTAGTGGGATTTAAAGTTCTTTATTGCACATCATGTTTCAATTGTTCATTAATCGTTTTCTCTGAACTTAGTGGGATTTAAAGGCTGGAATTGTTAAAACAACTGAACGTTCTGGTGCAGTTTTCTCTGAACTTAGTGGGATTTAAAGGAAGGTTTGTTTGGTCTGTTCGTCCGCAAAAGGCAGAGTTTTCTCTGAACTTAGTGGGATTTAAAGTTATAGCTTTAGCTAAATCAAACGATCCGCTTGCTGTGTTTTCTCTGAACTTAGTGGGATTTAAAGTTATAGCTTTAGCTAAATCAAACGATCCGCTTGCTGTGTTTTCTCTGAACTTAGTGGGATTTAAAGATTAACAAAGCAGTAGTAAAAGAAGGCGCTGGAAAATGTTTTCTCTGAACTTAGTGGGATTTAAAGGGAAGAACTCATATTACAATTCTTTTAAGAAATGGACAAGTTTTCTCTGAACTTAGTGGGATTTAAAGCCAAACTGTGCGTTCAGACGTTTCACTTCTTCCAACGTTTTCTCTGAACTTAGTGGGATTTAAAGTCAGTCAACGTTTTGTTATTTGGCAATTTCAAAACCGCGTTTTCTCTGAACTTAGTGGGATTTAAAGATGCTTCAAATGAGATTGAGCAATACCGACTAGCGTTTTCTCTGAACTTAGTGGGATTTAAAGCATTTACGTGGAATAACATCTCTTGCAATATTTTCTCTGGTTTTCTCTGAACTTAGTGGGATTTAAAGCTTTGACGAACTCCGAAACCACTTCATCATCGATACGTTTTCTCTGAACTTAGTGGGATTTAAAGAAAATAAACATCGAAATGCTTAATATATAATTCATGTTTTCTCTGAACTTAGTGGGATTTAAAGGTGATTTCGTCGATGTGTGCTTTCCGTTCAATCGCACCGTTTTCTCTGAACTTAGTGGGATTTAAAGCGTAATCGTTTCACAAAAATTAAAATTGTAGACGAAGTTTTCTCTGAACTTAGTGGGATTTAAAGATATTTTGCTCGTAGAAGGTTGCTAATTTCCCGAAATCGTTTTCTCTGAACTTAGTGGGATTTAAAGTTAAAAGAACGTACAGATGGCGCTAATGCGTGGGGAGCGTTTTCTCTGAACTTAGTGGGATTTAAAGACCATTGGATGAAAAAATTTCTTGTTTGAAAAACTACGTTTTCTCTGAACTTAGTGGGATTTAAATTTTGCCCGAAGAAAAAAATATTCGCCGCCATTCAGGTTTTTTCTGAACTCAGTGGGATTTAAAAATCACGGTGGAGGAAACGGACGAAGAACTGATCGAGATTTCTTTGAACTTAGTGGAATTTATGATCAGCTTGATAGCCCAGTGAATCGCAAAACTGTAATCGTTTTCTCTGAACTTAGTAGGATTTCAAGCCATAAAGCTCCAATTTGAACATTTTTTGATTACTAACTCTGTCCTTTTGAATAACCAAATACTGTAACTACTAATCCGGAAAAAAACAATACCAGGAACCAAATAATTATTCCTTTTATTTAGTCGTCCAAAATGGAAAAGCAGTGAAATATTACGATGGTTACTCGGAGGAAGAAAAAAGCGTACCATACGATACAATTGCGATTGACTTAGAAACTTTAATTGAAGAAGGGCCACAAGATTGAGCCGCTTAACGTAAAAAGCTAAGCAGCCCAAAAATACAAGTAATATTGTTCATTCAATGATCACAACCGGTTCAAACAACCAATCTCTTGATTTGTAATTATTATCATCTCTATTTATAACTTCCCGAGTGATGCCATTTTCAATTAATAAATCTCTAAACCTTTTGCTCAGAAATACAGGTCTATACGCCCAGCTTCCATTGGATTTCAACTCTTTCATGATATTTATATCTTTAATAGGGTATTGTTCAAGATCCCTTTTATTATAGTGATATGGGTAATCAATCCGCCCCCTAATGTTACATGTTTGACATCGTTCTTCCGGTTCCGTGATAAAATAATAATGTTTCATTTCGGAACTCCACGATGGAAGAACATTTGTAGGAATCACTTGAAATACGGGCTGTGCAGGCTTTTTACCGCTATGTATCACCTCTCTCAATTCGTACCCTGTTATTTCCCACTCTTTCATTAAATACGCCATTTTCTCCGATACAACCCAGTAATCGACACCGACATTGACCATATATCGATCCCCCACTTTTAAAGTATCCATGACTAAAGGGGAAGTCTGAACTTTTTCCTGAAGTCCGCAAGATGGGCAAATCGTCTTCCATTTAATTCCATCCTTTTTGTGTTCTAAAAACGCTTTTGATGAATTACCTGTAGAAACCAACCTAAAAAAAGGCGATCGTTCAAAATCTAAATAATTAAACCTGCAAGAAAATGATTCACCACATGAAATCTGGTATTCTTTTTTTAAATGAGAAGTGATATAAGAAATTGTATCTATTCCTACCTTTCCGTTGAGTCGGATTGGAACCTGAAGATATACTTCAGTCCCCATTTTCGGCTTATCCGGAAAGTTTAATGAAATATCAAATTTTCCAAAAAGTCTTTCGAGTTCACTTTTTAAAGAATATTCAACAAAAAAATCTATACATACATAAATATCCATACAGAAACATCCTCTTTTATAAGATTATGGGAAAGAGTGAGTCAAATTATATACTACCCACTCCACCCAAAAAACTACTATAATTTTAATAACAAAGACAGTATTTATTACTTACTCAACTTTCGCAGTCCAAAATCTTGTTTAAATGCTTGATGTAAATGGGTTTTGGAAGTACAAAATTATCATTTGACATTTTTTAAAACATAAAGAAAGACACCTATTCTTTTGGTAAAATATT
>NZ_JBHSNQ010000166.1:0-14551 GCF_042655065.1 Ureibacillus suwonensis | reverse complement strand
GGGTTGGAAAGTCTTGAAGCTCGTTATGAAAACTTGCGTCAATTATCTTAATTGAACCGCCGTATACGGAACCGTACGTACGGTGGTGTGAGAGGACGGGAGTTAATCGCTCCCTCCTACTCGATTCTGCAACACGCTTTGCTTAATAAATGGGAATTGACTATAATTCAGTTTAAAGTGGTTTGCATATAAAGGTTATTCTAGTTCAAAGGAGATATTTTAAGTGAAGCCGATCATTTTATTTTCGCTGCTGAATGCGAAAGAGGATTTGGATGAAACAAACTTTATCCAGTATTTGGAACAGTTTGGCATCAACCCAAGATTAAGGACGAGCGAATTTCTTGATTTGCATGCGTTTGTGGAATCATTAAGAAAAGGGCACGAAACGGTTGAAATTTACAATGGTTATTATGTCGGCTATATGATTAAGCAAATCGGGAAAGAATTTGATTTATTAAGAATCGGGAAAGATTGCGTCATCAATATCGAGTTGAAACGGGAGGGGGATATCGGGAAAGTTACGAAGCAGCTGGTTCAAAACCGGCATTATTTAAATTTTTTGGATGTGGACGTTTACAATTTTACCTACATTTCTTCGACAAACCGATTATATCAGTTGAATGAACATAATCAGGTGGATGAAATCGAAATACATACTTTAATTGAAAAATTGCAACGGCAACAGCTTCGCGTCATCGAAAATTTGGATGATTTGTTTGATCCATCGAATTACTTGGTATCCCCCTTTAATGCAACGGAAGCATTTATGGAAGATAAATATTTTTTAAGTGCCCAGCAAAGTACATATAAAAGGGAAATCATAACATCGAAGCTGGTCGATCAATCCAAAGTCTTTGCCCTCCAAGGTGGTCCCGGAACCGGAAAATCATTGCTCACCTATGACATTGCGAAAGAGTATATAAGACAATCAAAAAATGTCATTATTTTCAACTGCGGCCGATTGAATGGCGGGCATATCAAGTTGATCCATGAATATCGGTGGCCGATCGTCCCCATCAGCAAGTTCCATGATGTCATCCATGATGAAAGCAATTTATCCAAATATGACTTGATCATTTTTGATGAGGCACAGCGGCTGTATCTTAAGAAGTTGCAGGAATTTATCCGACTCCTTGAAAAGTCGAAAACAAAATGCATTTTTTCTTATGATCCGAGCCAAGTGTTGACGGCTTTTGAAATGAAAAATAAAATACCGAAACTCATTGAAACGACATTGAAACCGGTGAAATACGAATTGACGGAAGTGGTCCGATACAATAAAGAAATCCATTCATTCATCAAAAAATTGTTTGATTTGTCATCACAGGTGCCGATGCAGCAATATTCCAATGTGAGCATCCAATATTTTTCCTCCGTCCAGGCTACGAAAAGCTACTTGAATTTTTTGCAGGAAGCCGGATGGAAAGTGATCGATTTCACTCCTTCCAGATACATAGATCCATCCAGAAACCATCCAATGGCGGTGACCACCGCGGATGTGATTGGGCAAGAGTTCGATCAAGTCGCGGCAGTGATTGATGAAACTTTTTACTATAAGCCGAATAACAGACTGGCGGCGAAAGTGGAGTGCAGGAAACCGTATTATCATCCGGCGAAAATGCTTTACCA
Organism: Ureibacillus suwonensis; assembly: GCF_042655065.1. Taxonomy (NCBI): domain Bacteria; kingdom Bacillati; phylum Bacillota; class Bacilli; order Caryophanales; family Caryophanaceae; genus Ureibacillus; species Ureibacillus suwonensis. The sequence continues at coordinate 12,922 of NZ_JBHSNQ010000166.1, read as the reverse complement.
AAACATCAGCAGAACAAGAAAGAAATTGCAGGTGGTCGTTGTCAATAACCTGGTTGTGATGGATCACATATTAAAAATCTTGAAGCATTAAATATACCATCCGATTTGGCATATACATAGAAGACAAAGAAAATGGCCGCCTCTTGGCTCGGCCATTTTCTCATTTGATGCGATTATCCTTTGCGCATCTTTTCATAAATCCTTTTCGCCTTTTCGGTATTGGAAAAATGCCATTTTGCGATGGAACGGAGGGTGTTTTCACCATGCTCCAACAAAATTTTTGCGGCCATTTCGTCCACCAGGTGGCCGGCTCCTTTTTGAAGGGGTAGTCCCACCATGGAAGACAACCGATCCATTTCCAGCAAAAATCCGTATCTTGCGATGATGGAAGCGGCGGCCACCGCTACATGAAGCTGTTCCGCTTTGGTTGAAAAAAGGACATTATCCCGGACAATTTCTTTTTCGTTTTGGATATAGCCGTAATATGTTTCCCGTTCCGCAAATTGATCGATTAAGATATATTCGGGCTTTTCCGGGGAAATTTTTTGAAGCACATGCTTGATTGCTTGATTGTGCAACAGGGCTTTCATTTTTCCCTGGCTGAACCCGCGGCTTTGCAGCTCGTTATACTTGTCGTTGCGCAAAATCAACAGGCTATGGACACAGCTTTCGATAAGGTCCGGTGCAATTTCCCGTATTTTATCATCATTGAGTTGTTTTGAATCTTTGACGCCCAATTCTTTCACCAGTTCAATTTTTTCTTTGGGCACATAGACGCTGGCAACTGTCATCGGGCCGAAATAATCGCCCGTTCCGGTTTCATCGGAACCGATCACAGACATCCGGGAAAAGTTTTCCGGGAGCTGATCGCCTTTGATGCGGTTTGAATCTTGGACACCATTGCTTTCCGTCATGTCCCCAAACCGGCTTGCTTCCCGTTCTGCACCGGCCCCTTGAAACATCACTTTTCCGGAGTTGTAAACAGTGATCGCCGCATCGGGAAGTTTTGCGGCAAAGGCAACACCGGGGGCATTCCGCTCAATTTGGTATTTGAGATAATAAGCTTTTACTTCTTTACATTGTTCCGTTGTCAATTGCAAAACGATATTGGCCATAAAAGTATCCTTTCTCTGGAAAAATTTATATAGATTTTATCAAAATTTCTTCAATCTGATAAACCCTTACAACTCCATGTTGTATGTGACGGAATAAAGATGTTATGATTTATTTATTGATTCCGAAAAAATTTATATTTATATATAAAAGTGCTCCAATGCAAAGAATGATTCATCGAAATGCAAATCTGGGGGTGTCGAATTGGCTGAGCAAGAAAAAAATATACCGGAAAAAAATAAAATTGAAGTCAAAATCTATGGCTCTACATATAAATTGGTTGGCCCTGAATCAATCGGTCATCTGCGGTTGGTCGCTTCCATTGTGGACGATAAAATGCAAGAAATAAAATTACATAATCCATCCCTGAATACGACTCAATTGGCCGTATTAACCGCTGTCAATACGGTTCATGAATTATTAAAGTTAAAAGAAGAAGTTGAAAGATTAGAAGAAGAATTGAAAAAATTGAAGGGTTGAACTGCATGTTGGACATCATATTGCTCATTATTTTTGCGATTAGTTTGTTGATCGGAATAAAGCGCGGTTTTATCATGCAAGCCATTAACCTGGTCGGCTTTTTTGTCGCTTTAATTGTCGCTTATATTTACTATAAACCGCTGGCGGAAAAATTTGTATTATGGATTCCATATCCGGGAATCGAACCCGGTTCATCCTTGACATTGGTGCTCGATGCATTGGATGTGGATAAAACCTTTTATCGCATTATCGCTTTTGCCGTGATTTTCTTTGTTGTAAGACTTGCCATGCAAATTGTCGCTTCAATATTTGATTTTTTGGCCTTTTTGCCGGTATTAAAGTCGTTTAACCGGATCCTGGGCGCGTTGCTTTGCTTTGTGGAGTTTTATTTCATTCTGTTCATTTTATTGTATGTATTTGCTTTATTGCCGATTGATTCAGTACAAAAATACATGGGGAGCTCCATCATCGCCAATATCATGCTCGAGCATACACCAATCGTCACCCAATTGTTCCAGAAACTATGGTATAGTTATTTAGAAAATCAATAATCATCCATATGATTGTCAAAAGTATCTTCCATCTTCCACAATGGAGATACTTTTTTGCGGTTTACTAAAGAAAAAGGTGGGACACCGTTGAATAAAAAAACGATTATCCGAACGTTGGAAAAAATCGCATTGTATCTTGAATTGCAAGGGGAAAACCCTTTTAAAGTTTCCGCTTTCCGCAAAGCGGCGAATGCTTTGGAACTGGATGAAAGAAGCCTCGATGAAATTGACGACTTTACAAAAATCAAAGGGATTGGAAAAGGCACGGGGACAGTCATCGATGAACTGATCCAAACGGGGGAATCCCAAACATTAAAAGAGCTGGAACAACAAGTGCCAAAAGGGTTGATCCCGCTTTTGAAGATTCCTGGACTTGGCGGAAAGAAACTGGCCAAATTGTACCAGGAACTTGGCGTGGATAGCGCGGAATCATTAAAAGAAGCGTGTGAATTAAATAAAGTGCGCAATTTGCCGGGGTTTGGCCCGAAAACGGAAGAGAAAATCCTGAAAGAGCTTGAACAATTCGGGGAAAGGAAAGAAAGGCTTCCGATTTGGTATCTTGAAACCGTCGTGAAAGAAATCGAACAGCTTCTTTCCGCAATCGAAGAAGTTGAACGGTTCTCTGTTGCGGGAAGTTTCCGTCGTGTAAATGAAACGAGCAAAGATTTGGACTTTGTCATTGCGACGGAACAACCGGAAAAGGTGAGGGAACAGCTGTTAAACCGATTGGCCGTCAAAGAAATCGTTGGCAGCGGGGATACAAAAGTATCCGTCGTGATTGATTTGGACGAGCTTGTGAGTGTAGATTTCCGTTTAGTGGCAAAGGATGAATATATAACGACCCTTCATCATTTTACCGGTTCGAAAGATCATAATGTACGCATGCGGCAACTTGCAAAAGAACAGGGAAAGAAAATCAGCGAATATGGAGTGGAACAGCCCGATGGACAAGTGGTCACTTTCCGGTCGGAAGAAGAATTTTTTGCCCATTTTGGTCTTCCTTATATACCGCCAACTGTCCGCGAAACAGGACATGAATTGGATCGGTTAAAGGAACTGGAGGAATTGGTGACAATAGAAGATATTAAAGGGGATTTGCACATGCATACCACTTTCTCCGATGGAGCCAATTCCGTTTTTGAAATGGGTGAGGCGCTGATCCAAAAAGGGTATCAGTTTGGCGTCATTACTGACCATTCCCAATATTTGAAAGTGGCAAACGGGCTCACGCCGGAAAGACTGAAGAAACAGCGGGCTGAAATTGATGCGTTTAATGAAGCGCATCCGGGGTTTACATTGTTTGCCGGTACAGAAATGGATATTTTGCCGGATGGCACCCTGGATTATGATGACGATGTATTAAAAGAATTGGATTTTGTCATCGCCTCCATCCATACAAGTTTTTCCCAGCCGCAAGAAAAAATTATGGAACGTTTATTCAATGCCATAAAACATCCATATGTCCACATGATTGCGCATCCAACGGGAAGAATCATTGGCGAGCGGGAAGGTTATCGTCCCGATGTGCAACAATTGATTTATTGGGCGAAGGAATACGGGAAAATCCTGGAATTGAATGCCAGCCCGTACCGTCTCGATCTTTGCGTGGAGCATTTGAAACTCGCAATGGAACTTGGAGTGCCGATTGCGATCAATACCGATGCCCATGCCATTGAGCAATTGGAGTATATGGAGATCGGCACGAAATATGCCCAAAAGGCCTGGTTGAAAAAAGAGCTTGTTGTCAATACATGGAGCATCCAGGAGTTTAAAGCGTTTATTCGGAGAAATAAGTAATCAGTATGTTGACAGACAGGAGTGTTCAGAATGATTGCTGAACGAGCATTAAAAACCCTTGAATTTGATAAAGTGCGTGCCCAAGTGGCTGAATTTTGCACCTCTTCCCTTGGCAGAAGGCAAATTGAGCAATTGGTGCCGCAAACGGACTATGAAAAAGTGGCGGAGCTTTTGGAAGAAATGGATGAAGGGCTTGCTGTTTTGCGGGTGAAAGGGCATGTGCCGATGGGGGGCATTTTTGATATCCGTCCCCATTTAAAACGCGCTCAAATCGGCGCAATGCTCAGCGCGATGGAATTGATGGAAATCTCAAGCACCATACGGGCAAGCCGCATTTTGAGGAATTTTATTGAAGATATCGAAAATGATGGGGATATCCAGATCCCCCATTTCATCGAACGGAAAAATCAAATGCCGGTTTTGACCGCATTGCAGCATGAAATTGACGATTGCATCGATGAAAACGGGGCGGTGCTGGATTCTGCCAGCGCGGAGTTGAGATCCATCCGCCAGCAACTGCGCTCCGAAGAAGCCAAAGTGCGCCAAAAACTGGATAGCCTGGTGAGGGGACCGGGTGCCGCGAAAATGCTTTCCGATACCATTGTAACGATCCGAAATGACCGTTATGTCATCCCGGTGAAACAGGAATATCGAAGCCACTATGGCGGCATTGTCCATGATCAGTCTTCTTCCGGCCAGACATTGTTTATCGAGCCGGAATCCGTCGTGCAAATCAATAATGAAATACAGCGATTAAAGGTTCGGGAAAAAGCGGAAATCGAAAAAATCCTGCTCGCGCTCACGGCAAAAGTCCAAGAAGTGGTGAATGAACTGTTTGAACTTGTCAAAATATTGGGGGACATCGATGCCATTTTGGCAAAGGCAAAATACGGCACAAAAAACAAATGCGCGAAACCGGTTGTGAATAATGAAGGATATATACGTTTGATACAAGCGAGACATCCTTTGATCCCGATTGAAAAGGCAGTGCCAAATACAATTGAATTTGGACGGGATGTCACGGCCATTGTGATTACCGGACCAAACACCGGCGGGAAAACTGTCACTCTGAAAACGGTTGGACTGTGCACGCTGATGGCGCAGGCGGGATTACCGATACCGGCCGTCGATGGTTCTGAACTTTCCGTATTCCGTCAAGTGTTTGCGGATATTGGGGATGAACAATCCATTGAACAATCCCTTTCCACGTTTTCATCCCATATGGTGAACATTGTGGAAATTTTAAATCACTTTGATGAACATTCGTTAATCTTATTTGATGAATTGGGTGCAGGAACCGATCCGCAAGAAGGGGCAGCCCTTGCCATCTCCATCCTGGATGAAGTGGTGGGGCGTGGCGCCCGTGTCATGGCAACAACCCACTATCCGGAATTGAAAGCTTATGCCTACAACCGAAAAGGAGTTATGAATGCAAGTGTCGAATTTGATGTAGAGACGCTCAGCCCTACGTATCGGTTATTGATTGGCGTCCCTGGACGTTCCAACGCTTTTGAAATTTCGAAACGGCTCGGCTTAAAGGATTCCATCATTAATCAGGCCAAGTCTTTTACAGGCACCGACCGCCGCGAAGTGGAGTCGATGATCGCTTCATTGGAAGAAAGCAGACGTCGCGCGGAACAGGAAGCAGAGGAAGCGCATGAAATATTGGAAGAAGCGGAAGTATTGCATAAAGAGTTGGAAGAAAAGCTGAATGAATGGAATGAAAAGAAAGAAAGCCTGGAAGAAAAAGCGAAAGCGGAAGCGCGGAAAATCATAGAGGATGCCAAAAAAGAAGCGGAGAAAGTCATCAAAGAATTGCGGGAAATGCAGCAAAATGCGAGCCATGCCATCAAAGAGCATGAGCTCATCGAAGCGAAAAAACGGTTGGAAGAGGCTCTGCCGGAAGAGAATCCAATATTGAAAAAACAGGCAAGAATCCGTGAACGGGCTCAGAACTTGCAGCCCGGCGATGAAGTGAAAGTGTTGAGTTTCGGCCAAAAAGGGACGCTGCTCGAAAAGGCATCCGATCATGAGTGGGTGGTGCAGATCGGCATGTTAAAAATGAAAATCGACGAATCGGATTTGGAATATGTGAAGCCGGAGAAAGAAAAACAAATGGTGACGCTGACGACAGTGAAAAATCGGAGCAATCATGTTAAATTGGAATTGGACTTGCGCGGAGAGCGGTTGGAAGATGCCATCTTGAAAACGGAAAAATATCTCGATGATGCCCTTCTCTCCAACTACAGCCGTGTCACAATCATTCATGGAAAAGGGACAGGGGCTCTGCGCCAAGGGATACACGAATATTTGAAAAAACATAAACGGGTGCGTTCATTCCGATATGGAGAAGCTGGCGAAGGTGGCTTGGGAGTCACAATCGTTGAATTAAAATAAGGGGGATGGTGAATGTGGGTTCAAATTTTTGGCGGCATCCTTTAATTGAAACGGCCGGTTATTTCAGTGTTGTCGTATTATGTTTGGTGGTCGCTATGGTGTTGTTTGAAGTAGTGACGAAATATAAAAACTGGGAAGAAATCAAGAAGGGAAATATTGCAGTCGCCCTTGCAACCGGAGGAAAAATTCTGGGGGTATGCAATATTTTCCGATATTCGATTGAGAGACATAACACATTTTTTGAAATGATCGGTTGGGGGTTATATGGGTTTGTTCTGTTGATCATCGCCTATTTTCTATTTGAATTTTTGACCCCCCAATTCAATGTGGACAAGGAAATTGAAGAAGATAACCGGTCTGTCGGATTGATTTCGTTCACCATTTCGCTTGGTCTTTCCTTTGTCATCGGCGCCAGCATCATTTAGGGAGGTTCCAATGGAAAAACTAGCAAAAATACTCATTGCCGTAGCCGTCATTTTTGTCATCATAGGAATTTATTATTTAATTTCTTTATAATGATTGTTATTAAATTTCTAATTCTGGTAGAAACGCTGTTCTGCGTTTCTACTATTTTTTTGCTGTTTTTATGCATGTATTTATTATATAAGAATAATAAAACGGTTTATTTTTCGACAATATCCAACATAGAAAATGTTATTAAAATTATTGAATGAAAAAGAAAATAGTAGAATAAATGAGAAAAAGTTTATAATTTCAAAAAAATAGTTTGAAAGAAGAATCTTTTTCCATTATAATAAGTATAACAATTGTAAGAAAATTTTCACTTTTCCATGAAGGGGGATGTGTCGATGTCTGACAAAGTGTGGCTTAAACATTATCCTGCTGATATACCACATACATTGGAGTATGAAGAAATTCCCGTTCAAACATTTCTGACGCGGGCCTACGAAAAAAATCCAAAAAAAGTTGCAATCCATTTTATGGGAAGGGAATTGGATTATCAGGAACTGTATGAATCGGCACTAAAATTCGCCAACTACCTGCGTTCGATAGGGGTTGAAAAGGGAGACCGGGTGGCAATTATGTTGCCGAACTGTCCGCAAGCGGTGATTGGCTATTATGGCGTCTTATATGCAGGGGGAATTGTTGTTCAAACGAATCCGCTTTATACGGAAAGGGAATTGGAATATCAGATGCAGGATTCGGAAGCGAAAGTGATTTTGGCATTGGATATTTTATATCCGAGAATCATGAAAGTGAAAAATCAGACCAAAATTGAAAACGTTATCATTACCGGTATCAAGGATTACCTACCTTTTCCGAAAAATCTTGTCTATCCGTTCATTCAAAAGAAACAATATGGGTTCAGCGTCAAAGTGGAGCATCAAGGACATACGCACTTATTTACTGAAATCATGCGAATTGAAGAACCGGCTCCAATCGATGTGCCTTTCGATTTTGAGGAGGATTTGGCGCTTCTTCAATATACCGGTGGAACGACCGGCGTGCCAAAAGGGGTTATGTTGACCCATAAAAACTTGATTGCCAATGCAATGATGTGTGACGCATGGCTATACAAATGTGAAGAAGGGAAAGAAACGGTACTGGGATTGCTTCCGTTTTTCCATGTTTATGGTATGACGACGGTGCTGATTTTGACCATCATGAAAGGAAACAAGATGGTCCTGCTTCCGAAATTTGATGTCGAGCAAGTATTAAAAACCATTGATAAGCAAAAACCTACCCTATTCCCGGGAGCTCCGACGATGTATATCGGGCTGTTAAACCATCCGGATCTGAAAAAATACGACTTATCTTCCATTAACGCATGTATCAGCGGTTCTGCTCCTCTACCTGTGGAAGTGCAGGAAAAGTTTGAAGAAGTGACGGGCGGAAAACTTGTCGAAGGATACGGTTTGACAGAAACATCACCGGTGACCCATGCAAACTTTATTTGGGATAAACGGGTGGTTGGATCCATCGGCGTACCTTGGCCGGACACGGATGCGGTGATCATGAACCCGGAAGAAAACAAAATTTTGCCGCCGGGGGAAATAGGGGAAATCGCAATTCGGGGTCCGCAAGTCATGAAAGGCTATTGGAAACGTCCGGAAGAAACCGCAAAGTCTTTCGCAGACGGTTGGTTCTTGACGGGGGATTTGGGCTATATGGATGAAGAAGGTTTCTTCTATGTAGTGGACCGCAAAAAAGACATCATTATTGCGGGCGGATATAACATTTATCCACGGGAAGTGGAAGAAGTATTATATGAACATGAAGCTGTTCAGGAATGTGTTGTTGTAGGGGTGCCGGATCCGTACAGGGGAGAAACGGTGAAAGCATATATTGTATTAAAAGAAGGAAAAACGGTGTCGAAAGATGAATTAAATAAACATTGCCGTCAAAACTTAGCCGCCTATAAAGTGCCGCGCATTTATGAATTCAGGGATTCCCTGCCGAAAACTGCGGTGGGCAAGATTTTAAGACGGACATTGGTTGAAGAGGAGAAGAAAAAACAACAGGCAAAAGAGCTTCAGGCAAATTAATTTTTATTGACAGAAAGTTCATGAAATTATAATATGAAAATATGAATGAATAATCATTCATATTTTCATATTTTTTTGGTGGTGAACTTCATGAACCGAGATAAACCGAAATATATGCAAATCATTGATGCTGCGGTTATTGCAATTGCCGAAAATGGTTACCATCAAACGCAAATTTCGAAAATTGCGAAACAAGCAGGTGTCGCAGACGGGACTATTTACCTGTATTTCAAAAATAAAGAGGATATTTTGATTTCTCTGTTTAAAGAGAAAATGAGCGTTTTTATTGATAATTTGAAAGACATCATAAAAACGGAATCCAGCGCTACTGAAAAACTGTCAAAAATGATAGATAACCATTTCAACGTCCTTGCCAATGATCATCATCTTGCCACAGTCACCCAATTGGAATTGCGCCAGTCGAATAAGGAACTAAGATTAAAAATTAATGCCATTTTAAAAGAATATTTGAACCTTCTCGATAATATATTGATAGAAGGCATGATGAATGGCGAGTTCAATCCGGCGATGGATGTGAGAGTGGCAAGGCAAATGGTATTCGGTACCATTGATGAAACCATCACATCCTGGGTGATGAATGAATTTAGATACAACCTCTTGGATAATGCATCAAAAGTTAAGCATTTGTTGTTGAATGGAATAAAAAATAAATAAAGGAGTGTCACCATGGAATTTCTAAGCTGGAAAGCAGAAGACGGAGTAGCGATTGTAACGATTAATCGCCCACCCGCAAATGCGCTTGCACAACAATTGATTCGTGAATTGGACGAATTGTTGAATGAAATTGAGCAAAATGACGATGTACGCGCCGTTTTGCTTCATGGCGAAGGGCGTTTCTTCTCGGCGGGAGCTGATATTAAAGAATTTACAGAGTTATCTTCCCCTGACCAGGCAGTAAAACTTGCCGAAAATGGACAAGGGGTGTTCAATCGCCTAGAATCTTTCCCGAAACCGGTGATTGCGGCAATTCATGGGGCTGCTTTAGGCGGCGGACTGGAACTTGCGATGAGCTGCCATATCCGCTATGTTGCCGAAGATGCGAAGTTGGGTCTTCCTGAACTGAACCTTGGCATTATTCCTGGATTTGGCGGAACTCAAAGACTGCCGCGTTATGTTGGAGCTGCAAAAGCGGCGGAAATGATTTTTACCGGAGAGCCGATTTCAGGAGTGGAAGCTGTACAATGGGGACTTGCCAACAAAGCGGTACCGCAGGAAGAGCTGTTGCCGAAAGCTTTGGAATTGGCGAAAAAGATTGCCAAAAAGAGCCCGGTATCATTGAAATCCGCCATTCATGCATTGCAGTTCAATAGAGCCTCTTTTGATGACGGCCTCAAAGCGGAGGCGGAACAATTCGGGGTTGTCTTCCAATCAGAAGACGCAAAAGAAGGCATTCAAGCATTCATTGAAAAACGCCAACCAACATTCAGTGGAAAATAATCGACTTATTAGGAGGTTTTATACATGAATATTTTCGTATTAATGAAACGCACTTTCGATACAGAAGAAAAAATCGTAATTCAGGATGGAAAAATCCAGGAAGATGGTGCTGAATTCATTATCAACCCATATGATGAATATGCCATTGAAGAAGCGATTCAAGTGAGAGATCAGCACGGCGGAAAAGTGACTGTGATTTCCATCGGCAATGAGGAAGCGGAAAAACAACTGCGTACAGCCCTTGCGATGGGAGCGGATGAAGCGGTTTTAATCAACACGGAGGATGATGTGGAAGAGCTGGACCATAGCGGTGCGGCTTATATTCTCGCAGAATATTTAAAAGATAAAGAGCCTGACTTGATTTTGGCCGGAAATGTGGCAATTGATGGCGGTTCCGGTCAAACAGGTCCGAGAGTTGCGGATTTGCTTGGCATCAATTACGTGACAACGATTACAAAATTGGAAATTGACGGAGAAAACGTGAAAATCGTCCGTGACGTTGAAGGGGATTCCGAAATCATTGAAACGAGCCTTCCTCTATTAGTGACGGCACAACAAGGGTTGAATGAACCAAGATATCCTTCTTTGCCTGGTATCATGAAAGCGAAGAAAAAACCGCTTGAAGAGTTGGAATTGGACGATTTGGACATTGATGAAGATGATGTGGAAACAAAAATCGAGACAGTGGAAGTATTCTTGCCTCCGCAAAAATCCGCCGGCCGCATTTTGCAGGGCGAACTAAAAGACCAAGTGAAAGAATTAGTAAACTTACTTCATTCAGAAGCAAAAGTGATTTAACAACTATTAAATGATCCGAAGAAATGAAGCGTCATAGAATAAATCGATTCGTACAGTAATGGAGGGAGTACAATGTCAAAGAAAATATTAGTATTAGGTGAAGTTCGTGACGGGGCACTGCGCAACGTTTCTTTTGAAGCAATCGCAGCAGCGAAACAAATTGCGGATGGCGGCGAAGTGGTTGGCGCCCTATTAGGCCACCAGGTGACAGATCTTGCAAATGAATTGATCGCATACGGTGCTGACCGGGTAATCGTTGTAGAGCATCCTCATTTGAAAACATACACTTCAGACGGTTTCAGCCAAGGATTGCTTGCCATTATTGAACAAGAAAAACCGGAAGGAATCGTCATCGGACACACGGCTTTAGGAAAAGACTTGGCGCCAAAAGTGGCTTCCCGCCTTCAATCAGCATTAATTTCCGATGTGACTGTAATTGAAGGGGCCGGCGATGATGCGTTGTTCGTCCGTCCGATTTACTCCGGAAAAGCCTTTGAAAAAGTAAAAATCAAAGAAGGACTTGTATTCGTCACAGTTCGTCCTAACAATATCGCGCCACTCGAAAAAGATGCGGGCCGCACAGGAAATGTTGAGTCCCTTTCTGTTGATATCAAAAACTTGCGCACAATCGTAAAAGAAGTTGTCCGCAATGCAACAACAGGAGTGGATTTGACTGAGGCGAAAGTCATCGTTTCAGGCGGCCGCGGTGTAAAATCTGCGGAAGGATTCAAACCATTGAAAGAACTTGCGGACTTGTTGGGCGGTGCTGTCGGAGCTTCCCGCGGTGCTTGTGACGCAGGATATTGCGATTACGCGATGCAAATTGGACAAACAGGTAAAGTGGTGACACCGGATTTATATATTGCTTGCGGTATTTCCGGCGCAATCCAGCACTTGGCTGGTATGTCCAACTCCAAAGTCATTGTTGCCATCAACAAAGATCCGGAAGCTAATATCTTCAAAGTGGCAGATTACGGAATTGTCGGAGACTTGTTTGAAGTGGTTCCTTTATTAATTGAAGAAGTGAAAGCATTGAAAGTGAATTCATAATCCCGGGAAACGGTAAGTTCCTGTATCGCCACATCTCAATTGTTTGAGATGTGGTTGTTTTTTGTTGTATGATAAAAATCATCAATGGACAACTTTGTTATGAAATTAAGAAAATTTGCATTTGCAACTAAGAGTTTCAAGTTCTTGAAACTCTTTACTACACTTTGAATTTTTGACATGCTATACTACATAAAGATGTTACATTAAGGAGGCATTTTAAATGGCAATTGTACATGCTACTGATCAAAACTTCGCACAAGAAATTTCTTCCGGCTTGGTATTGGTGGATTTCTGGGCAACTTGGTGCGGACCTTGCAAAATGATTGCTCCAGTTTTGGAAGAACTTGATGCTGAAATGGGCTCTGAAGTGAAAATCGTAAAAGTCGATGTGGACAATAATCCGGCAACAGCTGCAGAATACCAAATCATGTCCATTCCATCATTATTATTATTCAAAGATGGCCAATTGGTTGCTAAAACAGTTGGATTCCAGCCAAAAGAAGCTTTGGTTGAGTTCATCAATAACAATAAATAATGTTCTTAAAGAGGCTGGGACATAACTAATAAAGTGAACGAGCTGCAAAAAGAATTTTTGTAAAAAATTGATTGGAGTGACGGGGCGACTCCTGCGGGAACAGCCCGAGTCTCGAGACCCCGCAGGAGCGAAGGATTGAGCTCCGAGGAGGCTCGAGCCCAATGTCATCAACTTAAGATTACATTTAATGGAAGTTTATTTGAAAATTAATCTTTAATTTAACATTCACAAAAATA
>NZ_JBHSNQ010000165.1:0-14412 GCF_042655065.1 Ureibacillus suwonensis | reverse complement strand
CCTCCAGCTTCCTTCAGATTCCGCGTCACCACGGACACCCTTGCTCTTGGCTAACCTCTACTTCTGTCTTCGGGGTTCGGGACTTACACCCTATAGTTCATGTACATGCCGGGCGCACAAAGAAAAAGAGCGAAAATTTTCGATTTCGCTCTTTTTTATTGCTATATCAGTATTTTTCGTGTTTGGCGATTATCCGTGTTCTATATTACTTGGTTTTTGCGCTTGGCGATTATTTCTCTTTCTGATTCCCCATTTTTAAATACTCTTTCCAAGCCGTGAGTCCCCCTTCTAAAACTGCGACATCATAATCCTGCTCAGCTAGAATGGTTGCACATTTCGTTGCTGAGTTGCCGGTTGTGCAAGTGACGATGATTTCACTCCCTCGCGGCAACGCGGGAAGTTCTTTTTCTTTGTTTTCTTCCAGTCCAAAAATCTCTTTTTTATGGATATTAATCGATTGAATATTATCCCCTTCAATATGGAAATTGTTATATTTCTCCTGATCCCGGACATCTAATACCACAAGTTGCTCTTTTCGTTGCATTTTTTGCATTAATTGTTCAGGCGTGATTGTTTTCAATGGCATGTCCATTCCTCCTATTTAAATAATAAATCCCCTAAGCACTCTTATGCTTAAGGGACGAGTATTTCTATTCTTTTTTCTGCTTAATGTTTGGCAGCGGTTGGGAATTATAGATTCTTGAATACGGCGGAACGGATTGGGTGAGCCAAATGTTTCCTCCAATGATGGAGTCGTGGCCGATTTTCGTATCTCCGCCAAGAATCGTTGCCCCCGCATAAATGATGACATTGTCCCCAATATCAGGATGGCGTTTGATTCCTTTAATCGGATTTCCATGTTCATCCAATGGGAAGCTTTTCGCACCAATTGTCACACCTTGATAAATTTTTACGTTTTTCCCGATGGTGCTTGTTTCCCCAATGACTACTCCAGTTCCATGGTCAATGAAGAAATACTCCCCGATTTTGGCTCCAGGGTGAATATCGATGCCAGTCAAGCTATGGGCATGCTCAGACATGATTCTTGGGATAATCGGAACCCCGGCCTCGTAAAGTTCATGAGCTATCCTATGTATTGTAATGGCTGTGATGGAAGGATAGCTGAATAAAATTTCTTCCAATGATAAGGCTGCAGGATCGCCATTGTATGCCGCCTGTATATCTGTTTGTAGGATTTCACGGATTTGCGGCAATTTATTGACTAAGTCAATGACGATTTCTTCCGCTTTTTCTTCAGGTTTACTTTCACCGCTGTTTTCCAGCACTTTCGAAATAATGTCTTTTAAATCGAGTGCTGTTGATCTTAAAATGTTTCCTATATTTGTTTCCAACCGGAGTTCATCTTTATATATGTCGCAAAAGCAGGGATATAGCACTTTGCGGAAATTCTTCAAAATTTTGATAATCTTTTCTTGTCCTTCAAATCCAATGGACTGTTCAATCGGATAATAACTTTTATGAACATCAAGCAATGAATTGGCGATGTTCGGAACCCCTTCATTTATCCAATTGTCTAATTTCAATGAATCCACCACCCTAATCTTATTGTCGCGGTTTTTCTAAAAATTTTTATTTATTGCTATCATATAAAACTTTCTCTACGTTTATCAACTATCTAATATTTTTCCAACCAATGATTAGGTAAATATTTACATACCCCGTAAAACTATTTTAGATACTAACATAAAAACTTGCTGGAAAAAAGCCTCCAGCAAGTTTACGTTGTTCATATTCATTTGAAGTTCAAGTAATTATCCGGTTTGCTTTCAACCACTACTTCTTCCGCGCTGATCGTATCACCGAAAGCGGATTTTAACGTTTCTTCATATGCGTTTGTAAAGAATTTTTCTTCATATAATTTTTCAATTTCAGCATTTAACCATTCCAGTAATTCCGTATTCCCCTTTTTCACTGCAGGAGCGATATAATCCAAATCCCCTAATGTAGGCAAAGCCACTGTAAAGTCCGGATTTTCATTTGCCCAACTGAACAGTAATGCGTTGTCTTGCGCTAACGCATCGCCACGTCCATCTTTTAACGCTTCAAAGGCTTCATTGATTTGGTCGAATTTTACCAACTCTACATCCGGATGATTTTTCATAAAGAATGTTTCAGCCGTTGTTCCTTTAGGCACGATCAATTTTTTCCCTTTTAAATCGTCAACGGATGAAATTGGCGCACTTTTTGGAGAAACGACACCAATTGCCACTTTCATATATGGAAGAACAAAATCTACTTGCTCCGCTCTTTCTTTTGTTACTGTAAAGTTGGCAAGCACGATATCCACTTTATCAGATTTCAACAAATCTACACGAGCTTGCGGTTCAGTGATGACATATTCGATTTTTGACTCATCGCCAAGCAAATCTTTGGCAATCCGTTTTGCTAACGCAATATCATATCCTTGGTTTTCGCCGTTTGCATCCACATAACCAAATGGCGGTTTATCGCTGAATACGGCCACTCTCAATACTCCACGTTCTTTGATTTCATCGATAACGGATTTGCTTTCGGATGGTTCGTTGTCATTTGCGGTCTCTTCTTCTTCCGATCCGTTGTTGCTGTTAGCGCCGCATGCAGCCAACACCAGTGTTAATAATGCAATGATTAAAAATGCATAAATTTTCTTCATATTCTTTCCTCCTAAAATTTTAATATATTGATAAACTGTTGTGCCCTTTGTGTTTGCGGGTTAGCAAAGAATTCCTTTGCAGGTGCCTTTTCATGAATCTTTCCTTTATCCATGAAAACCACTTCGTCTGCCACCAATTCGGCAAAGTTCATTTCATGGGTCACAATTAACATGGTCATCCCCTGTTTGGCCAACTGGGCAATGACTTCCAACACTTCCCGGACCATTTCCGGATCGAGGGAAGCTGTGACTTCATCAAATAACATCATTTTGGGATTCGTACAAAGGGCACGAACAATGGCAATCCGCTGCTTTTGGCCTCCTGATAATTCCCTCGGATACGCATTGGCCCGATCCGCAAGGCCCACTCTTTCCAAAAGTTCCAGCGCCTGCAATTCCACTTCTTCCCGTTTCCGTTTTTGTACTTTTATAGGAGAAAGCAGAATATTCTCCATTACCGTCATGTTCGGGAAGAGGTCATAACTTTGGAACACCATACCGATTTTTTGGCGAACTTCCCGCCATTTCGATGTTTTCGTTAAGTCTTCTCCTTCAAAAATAATCTCGCCGCCCTGCACTTCCTCTAGGCCATTAATGCATCGCAAAAAGGTGCTCTTTCCGCATCCGGATGGCCCTAATATGGCAATCACTTTTCCTTGTTCTACATGCAAGTCAATTCCATCAAGTACAACCCGGTCTCCGAATTTTTTTACAAGACCGTTGATTTCCAATATCGGCGCCATAATCTGTTCCCCTCCTTAAGCAGCCCATTTCCGTTCCAGTCTTCTGGAAATCCGGGACAACGGAAAACAAATGCAAAAATAGAAGAAAAAGATAATCCCATAAATCCAGAAAGCCACGGTTGGATGTTGTGTGTTGTAAAGCTGGATAATTTGCTGGCCGACTTTTATCACTTCCACAACCCCAATCATTGTGAGCAGGGCTGTCGTTTTAATCATCCTCGTAATCAAATTGATCATCGGGGGAATGGAGCGTTTGGCCGCTTGTGGCAGCAGCACGTAGCGATACATTTGAAATTTGCTCAACCCAAGGGCAATGCTTGATTCCACTTGGTGCTTTGGCAGAGAAATAATGGCGCCGCGCACAATATCGCTCAATTCCGCCGTTCCCCATAAGCTGAACACAATCAGCGCCACCATATCAGCACTTAATTCCACATTGAAATTCACCGGCACAATGTAATAAATCACAAACAGCCAAACCAAAATCGGAATGATGCGAAACAGTTCCAAATACAACTTGAACGGGAATTGCACAAACTTATTTTTCGATGTGCGGATCATACCGATCATAATGCCCATCACTATCGAGATGACAATGGCAATCAAAGCAATCCGCAGCGTATGGAAGAGTCCTTCGAGCAATCGCATAAAATTGATTCCTTCAAATAAAACACTAACGCCCGAATTCAGCATAGCGGACTCTCCTTTCCAGCCACATTAAAAACAATGAGATTGGCAACAAAATGATCAAATAGCCAATAACAAGCATGAATAACGCTTCATTCGTCTTGTAGTAAATTCCCATCAAGTTTTTCGTTGTATTGGTCAATTCCAAAATGGCAATCCCACTGAATACAGATGTTTCTTTGATCAAGAAAATGCAGTTTGCTCCATAAGCCGGCACGCTGTAAGAGAAAGCTTGGGGAAAAATGACATAACGCACAAGTTGAAAACTGCTCAATCCCAACGCTTTACCGCTTTCCACCTGCGATTTTGAGACAGCTTCCATGCCTGCACGAAATGCTTCAGCCATGTAACTGCCACCCAAAAACGTCAATCCGATAATGGCACACATTTCGCTGCTTAAAGTGATTCCCACTTTCGGCAGTCCGAAATAGAGGAAAAAAAGTTGAATCAACAATGGCGTATTTCTTGCAATCTCTAAGTATACTTGCACAAGTTTGTCCAATATTTTGACTTTAAAATATTGGATACTGCTGCAAATGAGACCCACAATCGTGGCAAAAAGGATGCCGATCGCTGCAAGCTTTACAGTCAACCATAACGCCGTCTTGTAGAAGGGTAATACTTCAATAATGTATTGCCAATCCATGGTTACTCTCTCCCACCATTGCCAGATGAAGATTTGGCATTCAACGTGTCTCCAGGTTGCAAGATTTGAACACCATGTATATCCACAGTTTCAAGATATTTAATGCCTGCTCCTGTATTCAGGCATACAACAAGCTCCTCTTCTCTAATCCACCCTTCCTCACGCAGCTTTCTTGCTGCCGCAAAAGTAGCGGCACCTTCCGGACAGATGAAGTTTCCTTCAAAAGAAGCAACTTGCTTTTGCGATTCCAATAATTCTTCTTCTGAAACTGCGATGGCACAACCGCCCGTATTGTAAACCGCTTCTAGCACCAAGAAATCGCCGAGGGCTTTCGGTACATTGATTCCAAATGCACTCGTAGTCGAATTTTCGAAAAACACGGATTCCTTTTCGCCTTTTTTCCAAGCTTCCACGATTGGTGCACATCCTTCTGCCTGCACAGCAACTAAACGCGGAAGTTTCCCCTTTTCAATCCAACCGAGCTCCAGCATTTCCAGTAAAGCTTTATAGATGCCGATGATTCCGACACCACCGCCTGTTGGATACAGAATGACATCTGGCACTTTCCATCCAAGCTGCTCGACAATTTCATACCCCATTGTTTTCTTTCCTTCGATTCGATAAGGCTCTTTTAATGTCGAAGCATCATAAACGCCTTCTTGTTGAACCAAATGGGCCACCACTTTCCCCGCATCGCTGATCAAACCATTGATCAGATGCAAGTCTCCGCCTGCTATGTACACTTCTTTCCTTGTGATAAGCGGTGCATCAAGAGGCATCACGATAGTGGCTTGAATATCCGCTTTTGCACAATACAAAGCCCAAGCTGCACCAGCATTTCCATTCGTTGGCATCGCAAGTCGGACAACGCCAAGTTCTTTCGCTTTCGATACACCTACACTTGCCCCACGTGTTTTAAAGGAGCCTGTCGGGATAATGCCTTCATCTTTTATGTATAAATGGTTCAAACCATATTCAGCACCGAGTTTTGGCAACGGTTGAAGGGGTGTCCCACCTTCACCAAGCGAGACAATATGTTCTTTTTGTACCACTGGGAGCACTTCATGATAGCGCCATAAATTTTTAGGCCGGTTTGAAAGTGCCGCTTTCGAAATTTCACTTTTTGCCTTTTCCAAGTCATAACGAACGAGCAGCGGTGATCCGCATTTACATAACTGCTGAATTTGACCTGCATCATAATGTTTATGACATTTAGGGCATTCCAAATGTGAAATGTAGCTAAATTGTGTCATACTGTTCTCCCTTCTAGTTGAAAAAGAAAAAGACCACAAAATTCCCACTAGAAGAGCCGAGAATTTTGTAGTCTTTGGTTTGTCCAATCAACTACATCATTTTTAAGATTATTTTATTCAAATAATTCCTATTAGTCAACTAAATTTTAAAAGGATTGTATTTAATGGTACCCACTCCTTCTTTTCAATAAAAAATCTGCTCCTCATTGGATGGAAGAGCAGATTTTTCATATTAATAATTGTTTCTTATCGTCTTTAAAGCCGCAGTCCATTTAAGCAACTGATCCAGCATATCATCCACCACTTCTTTATGGTGGTCGGCAGGTTTGAATTTTGTCATATTTTCAAAATCCGTAAAAAGCGAAAATGCAGGATGCGTACGCACATCGGCCACCGCCAGTTCGCCCAAAATTCCCCGCAAATGTTCCGCTGCCCTTGCCCCTCCTACCGAACCGTAGCTGACAATGCCGGCCGCTTTGTTATTCCAAACTTCCCGGGCCAAGTCGAGGGCATTTTTCAAAGCTCCCGTAATACTATGGTTGTATTCCGCCACAATGAAAATAAACCCGTCCAAACTTGCCAATATTTCATTCCATTTCACAATCCGGGGGTCTGATGGCTCCGCTTTTCCTAAAAATGGCAAGTCGTAATCATCAATATCCACGATTTCAAATTTTGCATTCTTCCGATTATCCGCAATTTCTTTGATCCAATTTCCCACTTGTGGACTTACGCGGCCTTCCCGTGTGCTTCCCAAGATGATGCCAATGTTTAATGTCGTTTCTGTCATTTTGATTTCCTCCTTGTCTCTTTGATAAAACAGTGTTTCCCTATTATGGAAAAGCTATTATTTTTATTCCCCCATTGGACAGTTTTTAATGCATTTTTTACATATTGCTTGTGAAAGAACACTTATTTTTTCCTTTCCTCCAAAATATCTTTGATCATCTCAATATGGGAGGAAGCCCAAGCGTTTTCCCTGAAATGAAAAAACAAAGCTGCTGTAATGCCTGTAATATAACAAACAATAAAAATCATCCAATTTCTTGTTCCTTCTTGGAACAAAATTTTTTGGAGATGCTGGGAGAAAATCAAAAATAAAAATGGGATGGATGATACAAAAATGGGAATCATCCCTGAACCATTCTTCTCCTTGATCAAGCGGTAATAAATCAATTGCAGCACGTCACGATCCAGCGACTCATAAAACTTCCGGACTTCATAAAGCTCCTTCAAATATTTGGAGTCGTGAATCGAATCACGATTTTTCCTGAGCTGCATATATATTTTGTGAGCATCGCCCCGAAAAAAACTCATCACCTTTCACCCCACATTTTCCAAGGAATGAAGCGGATTGCCCTTCGATACATTCTTTTTCATTATTCTTCATAATTAAAAAAATAAACCGTTCACATTTTTTTAAGAAAATTTAGACTTTTATCTGTTGTATATCAGTTTTTAATTGAATATAATTGTTATACATCACAAAGGAGGGGAAGCCATGCTAAGCAATACGGAACGTAAAAATATCATTCAATTTCTAGTGACTTACTTTGGTCTGGAGCCAATCCAGTTTGTAAATATTTCGGATCGCATGCTGGAAGCTACGTATGATTTTGTTTACTCCAGATTTGAAATGGAAGCGGATATGTAATCATTTTTTCACGAAACAAAGGGGTATAAACAAAGAGATCCGTTTCGCACGAAAGAAACGACTCTATCGAATGGACGTTCTTATGAAGGATGTCTTATAAAGGAGTGCCCCTGAATTTCTCACAAAGGAGACACCCCTTTTCATATAGAAAATTGGCGGCATAAACGAATGGCTGAAGGGAATCAGCGCGTTTCTATTTAAAGAAACGCGCTCTTTTTTTATGCATTGATTCATTTTTATTTCTCTTCATTGCAACGGGAATCTTTCCATCTGTCTTCCCCGCTCTATGGCTACGAAAGTATCAGCACCTTGTCACCTCTTTAGTATTCGTATGCAGAAAATTTATATATGCACTAAAGAATAGATTGTTCAAATTGTCGCACATTAAAGTCAAGAAATTTCGGAGGTGATTCAGATGGCAAAGAAGAATAAGACAACCTTCAGGAAGGAGAAAAAGGAGAAGAATAAAAAAGTTCAGAGAGAAGAATATTCCAAAGAGTTCAATCAGGCAATCCACAACAATCCTCCTGCTGAAGTAAGAAAGCCGCGCAATACTTAAAAAGATGTAAAAAAGAGCGAATGAACTACGATTCGCTCTTTTGTATTATCCAAAATATACTTGCCCCTATTTTTCCATTAAAAAGACATCAACAATTAGGATAGCATCAAAGTTTCCATGAATAAGGACCTCTCTATAAGATCTTCACCATGCACCAGCTTCCCAATTAAACGATATATTGCTTCTTTATCTTTGAACGCAAAATCGCGCGCCAATTTCTTGAGAATAGTGGTTGGTGCTATAACCCGTATGCAGTTTGGCATCCGTCCCGAATCAATCCCCTCTTTTCAATTGGATGAAAAAAATCTGTCCAATTGGCTGTTTTCTTTCCGATATACCCAGTATGATAGATTTTGAAAGAGGGGGAAATGAAAGTGTTGCCATTTATACACGGATTTATTTTGGCATTCGGATTAATCTTGCCTTTAGGTGTCCAAAACGTCTTCGTTTTTTCACAAGGCGCCATGCAGCCGAATCTGATTAGGGCCCTGCCTGCAACAATTACCGCAGCTATATGTGATACACTTTTGATTCTGCTTGCCGTTTTCGGCTTGTCCATCATCGTATTGCAGTTTGATTGGCTCCGGACCGGGCTTTTGACAGTCGGCATCATTTTCTTGATTTACATGGGATACTCCATTTGGAAAAGTCAGCCGAAAACCAATGAATCGAACATCTCTTTGCCGGCGAAAAAGCAGATCCTCTTTGCTTTATCCGTTTCCATCCTGAATCCCCATGCCATTTTGGATACAATCGGCGTCATTGGAACAAGCGCCATAAAATATGCCGGCATGGAACAATTTTTCTTCACCCTTGCCTGTATCATGGTGTCCTGGATTTGGTTCTTCGGTTTGACGGTGGCAGGTGCGATTTTCAAAAAGTTGGATCAATCAGGCAGCATCTTAACATTTTTCAATAAGTGTTCCGCCGTTTTTATTTGGGGAACCGCAGTTTATTTGCTATTGGATTTAATGAGTTGAAAACGGTTATATTATTGGGTGAACGTACGAACTTTACTTCCCCTTTTCTTTTCAAATAAAAACAATAAGAAACTGATAAAATAACCTGCTGAAACAAGGCTGAAACCGCGGAAAATTCCCGGGGTCATAAAGAAGTAAACGCCGATGGGAAGGGACAACAGAAAAGCGACAAACATAAACCATTTAGGTTTCAAAAATTGTCCGATGATGACAAAAGCGGCTGGAATGACGGCCGCAACAAATAAATTGCCGATGATTTCAGAATCCGGTGTCTGATAAGGATTATCGAAGGAAAAAATTCCCCAAAACACGAGGCTTGCCACTGCAGAGACAATTCCTACGACCGACCCTATCATCTGCATTCGTCTTCCTCCTTATATTACTATTTGATATTTAAATGGAATATAAATCTTTTTCTTTCATTTATTTATAATTTTTCTGATCCCAATGCAATAAATATTAAAAAAATTTTTTGTAAAGAAAAAAGAGCCGCAGCCCTCTGAACGGGATTCACGATCATTCTCCCGAGATCACAATCACATCGAAGGGTACCGGCTCTCCATTTATTTGGACTTCCATGTATTCTACATCGGCATCCTTGGATTTTGTCAGCCTAAAGAAATGGGCTTTTTCTTCATCCCCTTCTCCACTTTCATTCAATTTCACGATTAATTTTGTTCCCTCTTTTTCGAACGTCCCTTCTACATCCGAACGGGATTTATAAACGATATAAGAAACCTTTTCTCCACTATTGATTTTTTGCAATGTGGCATTTTGATCCATTTTTTCTTCCACATTTTCCGGCAATTCATCCAATTCGACCAAGCTGATTGTAGTTGAATTGCAAGCGGTTAAAATCAGCATAATAAGTGTGAAAAAATAAATTTTTTTCATGACTACCCCCTTTTTTATTACATTCAACAGATATTTCCAATATCCTTTAAAAAATTTTTCGCTTCCTCAGTTTTATCTTGAACTCTAAATTCATAGTGCTACAATCTAATTAAACTCTACTATAGCTGGAGGTCTTTCCATGGAATTGAATGAAAAAGAACTTGAAATACTCAGTGTATTGGAAAAAGATGCACGGATTGAAACAGCCGACCTCGCAAAAATGGTGGGCTTGAGTGTGGAAGAAACAGAATCCATTTTAAAAAAATTGGAAAATGATAAAGTCATCGTCAAATATTTAACAATGATTGATTGGACAAAAGTCGATGATCATCAAGGCGTCCGGGCGATGATTGATGTGAAAGTGACCCCTAAACAAGGAGTCGGATTCGATGAAATCGCGGGAAAAATCTATCGCTATGATGAAGTGCAATCAGTATATTTAATGTCAGGCACTTATGATTTATCCGTCATTGTGGAAGGGAAAACATTGAATGAAGTGGCGAACTTCGTATCCCAAAAATTGTCCACATTGGAATCTGTTGTTTCAACAACAACCCATTTCATCTTGAAAAAATATAAACATGATGGAATCATCTTGGAACAAGAGAAAAAAGATAAGAGAATTGTGGTGTCATAACATGAAGGCTACAAAAAAATCCTATGTTTCAAAAACCGTAAGAGATTTAAAACCCTCAGGCATTCGTCGTTTCTTTGATTTGGCAGCAGGTATGGAAGGCGTCATCTCCCTTGGTGTGGGTGAACCTGATTTTGTCACACCTTGGCATGTCCGGGATGCGGCCATCCGCTCCATTGAAGATGGGTATACTTCCTATACTCCAAATGCGGGTCTCCTTGAATTGCGGGAAGAAATTACAAACTATGTGAAAAATCGGTTTCATGTAGAGTACTCCCCTTCCGAAGTCATCGTAACAGTCGGCGCAAGTTCAGCCATTGATACAGCGATGAGAACGATTTTAGATCCTGGGGATGAAGTGATTGTCGTAGAACCTTGTTTCGTTTCATACAGTCCGATGGTGACGTTGGCCGGGGGTGTACCGGTACCGGTGCAGGCGTTGAAAGAAAACGATTTTAAAATTCTTCCAAGCCAAATTGAAGCGGCCATTACCGACAAAACAAAAGCATTGATGATTTGCTTCCCTAACAATCCAACAGGCACACTTTTAAATAAACAGGAATTGGAAGCGCTTGCTGAGATTGTAAAAAAATATGATCTACTAGTAATTTCCGATGAAATTTATGCGGAACTTACATATGACGAGCAATTTACAAGCATGGCCTCCCTTCCTGGCATGCGCGAAAGAACCATTTTGGTGAACGGGTTCTCAAAAGCATTTGCCATGACAGGATGGCGCCTTGGCTTTGTATGCGCACCGAAAGAAATTTCAAAAGAAATGCTGAAAGTGCACCAATACGCGTTAATGTGTGCATCCACCGCTTCCCAATATGCAGGAATCGAGGCATTAAGAAACGGTGAGGAAGAAGTGGAAAAAATGGTGAAAAGCTATCGTCTCCGCCGGAATTACATTGTGAATTCCTTTAATGAGATGGGGCTTACTTGCCACATGCCTGGCGGTGCCTTCTATGCATTCCCTTCCATTGAATCAACGGGCTTAAGCTCCCAGGAATTTGCTGAGCGATTATTGAAGGAACAAAGCGTGGCTGTCGTTCCTGGCGATGTCTTTGGTGAAAGCGGCGAAGGGCATATCCGCTGCTCCTATGCCACATCGATGGAAGAATTAAGAGAGGCTATGAAACGGATCAAACAATTTATTGATTCTTTATAATATGGATGGAGATGAACAGACTGCCGAGTTTGCTTGGCAGTCTGTTTTATTATTACTAATCTTCCTTTTTTTGAAATGAGGTTCTCTTCAAAAGACTTAACGCTTTCTTTAATATCTCCCCAAGGTTAGGACATTGGAAACTTCTTTTTATCCACTTAATCTGCTACACTCATTCATAACCATATTTTGAAAATATTGGAGGGATACGTTTGAAACTTAGGTTGTTCTGCGGATTATTTGCATTTTCATTTCTGGTCCTTGCAGCATGTTCCGACAACACCGATGTTTCGACAAAAATTAAAGCCAATCCTGAATCTGAATATAGCACCACCTTTGAAAAGCTTAAAATTGGAAAAATAATCGACTATGATTTTCAGATAGTAACTGAGGATCATCCGGTTTGGGTAACGGTTTGGGCAGAAGAATACCAGAATGGAAAACCACTTTCCGAACCGGTCACGCTCATCTCCTATGGACTGGAACCTGACGAAACAAGCCAAGGTCCTTTAGGCATTGGAGCTTTTGAAACTGAAGATGGCGCCTATCTGTTTCTTTATAACGAAAGTATCACGATGAAACCTAGAAAAATCGGCATTCCGCAAACCGGATATTCCGTGAGCGGATGGCAATATGCTTTAGAAGAGGAATCGTTGGAAAACAATCAATCTTACTTATTAGCGGTATATCGGGCAACAGATGGTGAAATGGCCACTTACAATTTTCAAGATGAAAAAGACGTTCAGCAAATGATTCAAGACACCAATTACGCTTTACTCATTAAAATGAAATTGTAAGAGCGTGAAAGCTAATTATTATTGAGTATAGGAGTTGAATCGTTTG
Organism: Ureibacillus suwonensis; assembly: GCF_042655065.1. Classification (NCBI taxonomy): domain Bacteria; kingdom Bacillati; phylum Bacillota; class Bacilli; order Caryophanales; family Caryophanaceae; genus Ureibacillus; species Ureibacillus suwonensis. Next base: position 1,698 of record NZ_JBHSNQ010000165.1, on the reverse strand, counting down.
GATACTTTTGCGGAAATTTTACGCACAATTTTTGTATTCATTCTTATTGTCGCTTCCGGTTTTTACTTGCGCCACTTGGAAAAAACAAGAAAAGAGAGGGCATTATCCCCTTCAGAACGGGCGATGTTGATTTCGCTTAATATCGCATATTTACTATTTGCCGCCAGTATAGTGGTTTCCGTATTTTTTTAAATAAAAAAGGCTTAGCTCCAGCTGAACTAAGCCTCTTTTCATTACTGGGACGACTCATCGGAAGCGGCAAGCTCCGACTCCACAAGCCACTTGTAATTTTTCACCTCTTCCCCGGTTGTTGTGGTGAAATCCACTACATACACAGGACCTTCATCGGCCGATTCAATGGTTGCCGTTGCCCCGTCCATCCCTTCGATATGGTCTGCATTAATAACCAATTCTCTTCCTGGTTCCATCGGCGCTCCACTTGCCCCATCCAATTCTTCATGAATCACCCACTTATAATTTTCCACTTTCTCCCCGCCGGTTGTCGGTCTATAGGAGATCTCGTATGCCGTTGTATCATATACGGCTACAACCACTCCTTCCGCTCCTTTCATCCCTTCCATATGATTGGCGAAAATCTTCACTTTGGTGCCAACCGGGAATGCCGCATTCTCTGCAATTTTCAAATTCAGCGGCACAGAGCCGGTGCTGTCTTCAATTTCGTCAGCCTCTCTCGTTGGTGCCTCTTGCTCGGCAACATTTCCCTCTTGTTCGTCATTCTTGTCCAATTGTTCCGCAGTATCCCCGCAAGCTGCAAGCAATAGAATGAAGCCGAATAAAAAGATTTTGAATGCCCATTGCTTTTTCATAAAATCACCCTATTTTTTTATTTTTTAGGGTTCGTCAATTTTGTTCTTTTATACATGATTTTGCTAAAGAAATATGATGGTTCTGAAACAAACGGGATGTCCATTCGTACCATTTAATAAGGGGGTGAAAAGGGGATGGAAACGAAAAAATGCAGCAAATGCGGAGGAACAGAATTTGCGGAAGGCTCGGACTTTATCGCTGTCAGACCAAGCAAAATGTCGATGAGAGGCAGCAACAAAATTTATACTTTTTGTTTACACTGTGGAGAAGTGGACTCCATTCGGATTGAAAATACAACGATCTTCAAAAAGAAATAAAAAGGGATGTATAGGGAAACCTTGATGCCAAGTGTTTCCCTATTATTTACTTTACCGCCGCGGAAATTCTCTTAAATATGCCGAACCCTTTCATTTGAAGGGTCATTTTTTCTTTGAGGAGAAGGGGCTTTTGCACATAAACGGATATGTCCCCGATGGTGATTTCATGATATTGTTGCATATTTTTCGGCTTGAAAAGAAGCACAACAAGTTCTTGCACATCCGGGGCGCAACAGCTCCGCACTTCCAACAATTGCACGGTCAATTGATTGCCCTTTGAACGGATCCGCTCTTTTACCTCTTCATTCATTTCTATAAGCATGCTAATCCCCCGTTTCTGAAAAGTTTCCTTATATCTTATACAATTCGGATGATAAAATGAATACTCTTTGAATCAATTGCGCATAGTTTGTTGGAAAGAAGCAAAAATCGAGTAGGAGGGAGCGATTAACTCCCGTCCTCTCACACCACCGTACGTACGGTTCCGTATACGGCGGTTCAATTAAGATAATTGACGCAAGTTTTTATAACTTCCGTGAATAGCTGTTCTCTT
>NZ_JBHSNQ010000164.1:0-14192 GCF_042655065.1 Ureibacillus suwonensis | reverse complement strand
GGCCCACAACATACTGAAATGGGCCGCAAATTCCCAAACCAATTTCAAAAATAAGGAAACAGAGCGAATGGAAAAACTCATTGTTTTCTCCATTCGCTCTGTTTTTATGGACTTTTTAGACAAGCCCATTTTTTGATCGATTAAACGATATATTTTTCCGCTGCGATGAGGCGATCAGCAGCTTCACGTTTTTTCAAGATCAAGTTGTAAGGGTTGTGGCGAGTCAACTTGCGTAAAGCGGAAAGCGTGATGCGCGCATTGTCACCTTCAACGGAAGCGATGATGATTTCTTTTGCTTCTTTTTCAATTTCCGCAAAGGCTTCTTGGCAGAAAATTTGTGTATACAATAATTTTTGTTTCGCTTTTTCAAGTCCGCTTTTCTCAATGGCTTTTGCTGTACGCAACACTGTGGATTCCATTGCATATACCAGGTTGGCGATATTGGCAATGTTCACAAGCACTTCCTGCTCTTGCTCAAGTTTTGTGCCGAAACGTTGTGCGGCTACACCGGCAGCGAGGATTCCGATTTTCTTCGCATTTTTCACAAGATATCTTTCTTGCGCCAATGGTTCATCGCCCACTTCTTCCGGCATGAGCATGAGCAGCTCTTCTTGCAAGTTTTGAGCCACTTGCAATAAAGGAAGTTCCCCTTTGAGTGCCTTCTTCATGAATGTGCCTGGCACAATCAAGCGGTTGATTTCATTCGTCCCTTCGAAAATACGGTTGATGCGGGAGTCGCGGTAAATGCGTTCCACTTCATATTCAGACATGAAACCATATCCGCCATGCAATTGAACCGCTTCATCCGCAATGTAATCCAATGTTTCAGAACCGAACACTTTCGCGATGGAGCATTCAATCGCATATTCCGCAACGGCTTTTGCCACCGCTTTGCCGTCTTTTGTTTCCTCTTCTGTAAGCTTGCTGAAACGATCTTCGAAATAGCCGACTGTACGGTAGTTGAGCGACTCGGAAGCATAAAGCTGGGATGCCATAGTCGCAAGTTTTTCTTTCGTCAAGTTGAAGCTTGAAATTGGGGTATTGAACTGCTTCCGTTGATTTGTATATTGGATGGCAAGCTCCAACGCTCTTTTGGAAGCTCCAACCGTACCAATCCCCAACTTATAGCGGCCGATATTCAAAATATTGAACGCTACGACATGGCCTCGGCCAATTTCAAATAATACATTTTCCACCGGAACCGGCACATCTTCCAAAATCAATGTGCGGGTGGATGAAGATTTGATCCCCATTTTCTTTTCTTCCGGACCAACAGATACTCCAGGGAATGAGCGTTCAACGATGAATGCAGTGAAATGTTCGCCGTCCACTTTCGCATATACAACGAATACATCAGCAAAGCCGGAGTTTGTAATCCATTGTTTTTCACCATTCAGAATATAGTGGGTTCCTGCTTCGTTCAATTTTGCAGTTGTTTTTGCCCCTAACGCATCGGAACCGGAACCTGGCTCAGTCAGCGCATAAGCGGCAATCCATTCGCCTGTCGCAAGTTTTGGCAAATATTTTTTCTTTTGCTCTTCATTTCCGAATAAAACGATTGGCAATGAACCGATTCCTACATGGGCACCGTGCGTCAAGCTGAAACCGCCGGCGCGGGACATTTTTTCACCGATCAGCGCGGAAGTGATTTTATCCAAGCCAAGGCCGCCATATTCTTCCGGGATGTCTGCGGAAAGGAGTCCCAGTTCCCCTGCTTTTTTCATTAATTCAACCGAATATTCAAATTCATGGTTCTCCAATTTATCAAATACCGGCAATACTTCATTTTCTACGTATTCTTCAGTCGTTTTGGCGATCATTAAATGTTCATCCGAAAAATCTTCCGGTGTGAACACTTTCTCTAAATCCACATCTTCAATTAAGAAGCTTCCGCCTTTTACAAAATCCGTTGTTTGAACCATGTCAATTCCTCCCTATCATTTATTAATCTATTGAACGGATCAATATAATACTTCAAATACGCCGGCAGCTCCCATACCGCCACCGATACACATTGTGACAACGCCATATTTCTTGCCTTGTCTTCTTAATTCATGAATCAATTTCAACGTCAAAACGGCTCCTGTGGCGCCAAGCGGATGTCCCAGTGCAATCGCGCCGCCGTTGACATTCACTTTATTCAGGTCTAAACCGAGGTGGCGAATCACCTGAATCGATTGGGAAGCAAATGCTTCATTGAGCTCCCATAAGTCGATATCTTCCAGTTTTAATCCCGCAAGTTTCAAAGCTTTCGGTACCGCTTCAATTGGTCCGATCCCCATTACTTCAGGTGGAACGCCCCCAACCGCAAAACTCAAGAATTTTGCCATTGGTTTTAATCCTTGTTTTTCGGCTTCTTCCCGGTCCATCACAAGAACTGCTGCAGCCCCGTCAGATGTTTGGGAAGCATTGCCGGCAGTCACAGTTCCATTTACACTGAAGGCTGGACGCAATTTCGCCAACACTTCTTTCGTCGTTCCTGGGCGCACCCCTTCATCCATCGAGAACGTGAAGCGTTTTTCTTTCAACGTGTTATTTTCGTCCACATAATGCTGTACCACATCGATCGGGACAATTTCATCGTTGAACTTACCTTCCTGAATCGCTTTATAAGCCAATTCGTGGGAACGGACTGCAAATTCATCCTGATCTTCACGGCTCACACCATAGCGTTTTGCCACTTCTTCCGCCGTATGTCCCATGCTCATGTAATATTGTGGCGCCTCTTCAGCGAGTTTCGGATTCGGCCGGATCACGTTCCCCATCATCGGCACCATGCTCATGGACTCCACACCGCCTGCTACAATCGCCTTGGCGTGGCCGAGCATGATCCGTTCAGCCGCATACGCAATGGATTGTAGTCCGGATGAACAGAAACGGTTGATGGTAATGGCCGGCGTTGTATCCGGAAGCCCCGCCAATGCCCCGATATTTCTTGCCACATTCATGCCTTGCTCCGCTTCAGGCATGGCACAACCTAAAATTAAATCATCTATTTCTCCTTCATATCCTGCACGTTTAATTGCTTCTTTTACAACGATTGCGCCAAAATCATCAGGTCGCATTTGGGCAAGCGATCCCTTTTTCGCTTTTCCGATTGGCGTTCTCGCACCTGACACGATTACTGCTTCGCGCATGTTAACTCCCCCTTTGTTCGTTCTATATTAGTTACGCAACGGTTTTCCAGTCACGAGCATATGCTGCATCCGTTGTTGTGATTTTTGATCGGCAACGAGCTCCAGGAATGCTTGACGTTCCAAGTTCAACAAGTATTCTTCAGGCACCTCTGTTCCGTATGGCACAAGGCCGCCAGCAATCACAAATGCAAGTTTCTTTGCAATTTTCAGATCGTGATCGGAAATGTAGCCGCCTGTGTGCAAGTTTTGTGCCGCAAGTAGCAACGTTGCATAACCAGGTGCACCTGCCACTTTGATTTTCTTTTTCACCGGCGGTTTGTAGCCGGATTCGTATAATTGAAGCGCCACTTGTTTTGCATCGTAAATCAAGTGATCCGGATTTACGGAAATGCCATCCTGTTTGTTTAAGAAATTGTTTTCACGGGCTTCTTCCGCGGAAGTGGATACTTTGGCCATCGCAATTGTTTCAAACACTTTATTGGCAACGGCTTGTAAATCAATTTCCACACCATTCGGAAGATTTTCCAGCGTTTTTTCATAAAGCGCCAAGTTTCCTCCGCCTCCAGGAATGAGTCCAACGCCGACTTCCACAAGTCCCATGTATGTTTCCATGGAAGCTTGGATGCGCGCTGCCGGCAAGCACACTTCCGCTCCTCCGCCGAGCGTCATGCCGAATGGAGCCGCCACAACCGGTTTTTTCGAATATTTAATGCGGCGCATCGTTTTTTGGAATGCTCGTACCACATAATCCAATTCAAAAATGTTGTCGTCTTGGGCTTCCATTAAAATCATGCCAAGGTTTGCCCCTACGCAGAAGTTCTTGCCTTGGTTTCCGATGACAAGCCCTTTGTAATTCGCTTCCACTTCATCAATCGCATAGTTGATCATTTGAATGATATCGAGTCCAATCGCATTGGATTTTGAATGGAACTCAAGAAGCAAAATGCCGTCACCGATATCGATCAAGCTGGCACCGGAATTGGATTTAAGGACACCGTGTTTTTTCTTGTAACGTTTTAAGTCGATCGCTTTTTCATTGACCGGAATCACTTCATATTCTTCGCCGTTGAAGAATGCCAATTGACCGTCTATTTCTTTATAGAAAGATTCATAGCCTTTTTCCAACAGCTTTTTCACGAAGGAAGGAATCGTACGGCCTTCTTCTTCCATCCGCTTCACGGATTTTTCCACGCCGATTGCATCCCACATTTCGAACGGTCCTTGGCTCCAACCGAATCCCCATTTCATCGCGTTATCGATTTCCACAATATTGTCCGCGATGATGCCGTTCAGTTCCGCAGAGTAAATCAATGTTGGCGCAAAGATGTTCCATAACAGTTCTCCTGCGCGGTCATTTGCATATACCAATGTTTTTAAGCGGTTATCCAAGCCTTTTGTTTGTTTCGCCAGTTCAATGGAAGGAGCTTGCAATTTCTTTTGCGGCACATATTCAAGGGTATTTGGATCAATTTCGTAAATCTCTTTGCCTTTCTTCACATAGAAGCCCTGACCTGATTTTGCACCGAGCGCCCCTCTTTCCACCAATTTATGAATGATTTCAGGGACTTCGAACACCTTTTGCTCTTCGCCGGTTGTTTGGTCATACACCGTTTTTGCCACGTGAATGAATGTATCCAATCCGACCACATCTAGCGTGCGGAATGTGGCGGATTTCGGTCTTCCAATCAGCGGACCTGTTACAGAGTCCACCTCACCCACTGAATAGCCGCGTTTCAACATTTCATGGAGCGTAATGTGCAACCCGTATGTTCCGATGCGGTTGGCAACAAAGTTAGGCGTATCTTTGCCGATTACGACACCTTTGCCAAGAACATCTTCCGCAAAGGTTTTCATGAAAGACAACACTTCCGGCGATGTATGTTCTGTCGGAATGATTTCTAGCAATTTCAAATAGCGTGGCGGGTTGAAGAAGTGTGTTCCTAAGAAATGGTTCTTAAATTCTTCCGAACGCCCTTCCACCATTTTATTTACGCTGATTCCGGAAGTATTGGAGCTGACGATGGTTCCGGGTTTTCTGACCTGCTCGATTTTTTCAAATAGATTTCTTTTCACTTCTAGATTTTCAACAACGACTTCAATAATCCAATCCACTTCTTTTAACTTGTCCAAATCATCTTCCAAGTTCCCGACAGTCAATAAAGCCAAATTTTTAGGAGATGTAAGCGGTGCCGGTTTTTGTTTCAATAATTTTTGCACTGCATTGTTCACAATGCGGTTTCTCACTGCCGGATGCTCAAGCGTTAATCCTTTTGATTCCTCTTCTTTTGTCAGTTCTTTTGGGACAATATCTAACATATATGTTGGTATGCCGATATTTACTAAATGTGCTGCAATGCCGGACCCCATGACGCCGGATCCAATAACTGCTACTTTTTCAATCTTGTACGTCACAACCAATTCCCCCTTTTTCTGTTTTGAATGAACAATCATTCATTTTGCGCTCCTATACCCCTTTGTTCCTTTTTAGTTTATTCAACAAGTTGAAAAAAGATGTCCATTTTACAACAAAATGAATGACTATTCATTTCAAGTTCAAAAAAATACATAAAGTAGCTATTCCTGTATTTAGTGTAGATGATTTTTCGAAATTTCGCAATCCTTTTATTTTAATTTTCGAAAAATTTGTTGATGTTTTAATAGTTTTGCATTTTTGTCCGGAACATATTTCTTTCCGACTTTCGCCAAAATGTGTAAACTACTAGGTGAGGAGGCGAAAATGGTGAAAGAAATTACGTCTGTAGAACAATTTAATGAAATTATTGGTAAAGATCAACCAGTCATCGTAAAATTTTATGCTACTTGGTGCCCTGATTGCACACGCATGAACATGTTCATCGATCCAATTATTGAGAAGTACAGCCAATATGAATGGTATGAAATCAACCGCGATCATTTCCCGGAACTGGCTGAGAAATATCAAGTATTGGGAATTCCAAGTTTACTGATTTATAAAAACGGGGAAAAACTTGCCCACCTTCACAGTGCAAACGCCAAAACTCCGGAAGATGTAACGCAATTTTTGGATGCGCAAACCGTTTAATCGCAATATTTAGGACATAACTTTAACCCTCAAAGTTATGTCCTTCATTTTTTCAATATGGTTTTTCCTCTTTCGTTCCATGAAAAATGCTTAGGATCAATGTGAAACCTGCCGCCATTTCAACTAAACCGGTAGAGTGGACTTTAACGAACCATGGACCAAAGGGCACAGTCCCCGATGTTATAGAAGAAATGGGGATTATTAGCGAGACAATAAGACAAGGAAGAAATGCGCCGATAAACAATGGAAAGTTGAATTGGATTTTCCATTGTTTAATCGAGATTAACGACAAATAGATCCCCCAAACAAAATGAATGAAAAAAATATACCATAAATATCCTTCGATCCGATAGTTGGTGCCCTCTTCGATTTCTTGTTTCAAGTCAATGCTGATGATGGCCAAAATCAAAAGACCAATGATCCAAAGAATTTTCCAACCATAACGCATCACTTTTTCCATTCGCAGCCCCCTGGATATAACAGATTTTCAACAATATATGTGAAATACACTTTCCCCTATGTTTGAAAAGTTCACGATTGACACCGCTCCAGCTCCCTGATGAGTTTTTCGAATACATCCTTCACCGTGCCTTGTTGAATCTCTTTAAAACGCGTGCTTGCCCAAAGTGACATGGCTTGAGGATTTCCATCTTTCAATGCTTTTGAGCGAATCGGCTGAGTCAATGCATTGACGGCGGGATAACAGCGGGGTGCAATGCTTTCATACTTCACCATAAATTCATTTTTCAATCCCCGCGCAAGTCTTCCGGAAAAAGTTCTTGTTAAAGCCGTTTCCTTAAACTCGCCCGACTTCAACGCCTGTTTATAAATCGGGTTGGCTCCGCTCTCTTCCGTACATAGGAAAGCTGTTCCAAGTTGCACGGCATCAGCCCCCGCACTTAATGCCAGATGAATGTCCTTCCCATTCATGATTCCGCCTGCCGCAATCATAGGGAGTGGAATTTCCCTTCGAATGATGGCAATTAGTTCCGTTAATGGCACATTGGAATCTTCGTCCACATTTTGGAAGGTTGCCCGGTGACCTCCAGCATCCGCTCCTTGTAGGCAAATGGCATCCGCTCCGTTCCCCATAGCCATTTTCGCTTCTTCCAAATTCGTCACCGTCACAATTGCTGCACTGCCATTTTCCTTGAGTTGTTCAATGATCTCCCTGGATGGACAACCGAATGTAAAGGAAACATAAGGCACTTTATATTTCTTTACCAACTCCAGTTTTTCCGTCCAATAGTCATCATTGGGTTCCGGAATGGCCAATGGGACTTGGAAATCTTCTTCGAGCCGCTCCTTATACGAATACAATGATTCATCAATCGGATCATTTTGTGGAACAAATAGGTTCACCCCAAATGGCAATCCGGATTCTTTGCACTTATAGATTTCTTCTTCGATCGCTTCCGGTGTTTTATAACCGGCAGCCAGAAATCCGAGGCCACCAATCTTTGAAACGGCGAGTGCCAAATCGACCGTTGCAATCCCGCCTGCCATGGGCGCCTGAATGATCGGATACTTCAAGTTGCTGAACAAGTAAACCATCCCCCTTTTTCACAACTCCATGGTTTAAAGTTAATTCTATTATAAATAGTTTTCCAATTTATTCAAATAACGAAATGGAAGATTGCTAGTCTATCATCCCCTTTTCACCAGGGCGATCTGTCAGGTGGTGGATTGAAATTATGAAAAAGGGAGGAAGCCATAAATGCCGATTCAATAAAAAAGCATCTGAAAACAAATTTTCAGATGCCCTAAATATTTACGCTTCCTTTTTATCCTTTTCAAAGAACAAAATGAGTGTCGGCAATAACATTCCCCGAACAAGGAACGTATCGATGATGATACCGACTGCCACGATGAATCCAAATACAAACAAGTCGATGACCGGCATTGTCGTCAACGCCGCGAACGTCGCTGCCAGGATGACACCGGCGGATGAAATCACACCGCCTGTATTGCGGACGGCGATTTCCAATGCGTTTTTCACCGATTCAAATTTCCGCTCTTCCAGGAAGCGGCTCACCATGATGATATTGTAGTCGATTCCCAATGCCACCAGGAAGATGAATGCATATACCGGAGCCCGTGTAGACACCGCATCATATCCGAATAACACATCCAAAAGGAATAATCCCAAACCTAATGCAGAGGCATAGGAAATCAGAATCGTAGCCATCATATAAATCGGCATTTTGAGAGAACGTGTCAGGAACAATAGCAAGACAAGAATCAACAAAGTTTCCAAACTGAAGATGACTTTGAATCAACGAACGCCTGCCAATCCTTTTCACCTGCATATTAAAAAGGGTGTCCGAAAATCCAACTTTGCTGACACCCTTTCTTAAAATCTCATTCTTTGTTTCCCCGACCGCCGATAAAAAGTTTTCCACTCGATATAACTTCAGCGGAATGCAAAGGGGCCGTCTCAAAATGACGATTCAGACGGCCCCTTCCATCCTTTTTAACTTTTTGTCATTTTCCTCAGTTTTTTGCTCAGTTCATGAATTTCGGCAATGGACTTATTAATTGAAGCCAGCAATTCATGTTCATTTTCCAAAGTTGAAATGATTTCTTCAGTGGCTGCCGCATTTTCCTCAGAGATGGCGGTTACAGTTTCAATTTGATTTTGAATGGTAAAGAAATTGTTTTTGGCATGTTCGATTTCTGCCCGTTCCTCTAACAATGAATCGTAAATATCTGTAAAAGTATCCTTGATTTCATCGAAGTAAACGGCAATCTCTTTCAATAATCTTCTTCCCTCTGTGATCGCCATTTCCCCTTGGGCGGATTTTTCCTGCGCTTCTTTGGATTTAGTGAACAATTCCACCGTCACCACTTGAATACTTTCTGTAATCCGTGCGCTTTGTTCGGCCAGCTTTCTCACTTCTTCCGCCACAACCGCAAATCCCTTCCCATGCTCCCCTGCCCGGGCGGACTCGATGGCTGCGTTGAGCGCCAACAGATTGGTTTGATCTGCTATTTCTTTAATGCTGCCAAGGAGCGTGTTCACTCTTTCCAAACTTTCCTGCAAATCGGAGACGGTTATGGTCGTATTGCTGATGGTTGTACCGACAGAATCCATGTAGTCTGTCACTTGATTGATTTTGTTCCAGCCTTCCCGCACTTTGTTGTTCATGTTTTCCGATTTCTTCATAATCTCTTCCGCCACAGTGACAATCTGATCCATTTTTTCAACCGACTGTCCCATCGAATCATTGATGACTGACACGCTGCCCGCCTCTTCCTGAATGCCGGTTCCAACTTGTTCAGCGGATTGCACAATATCCTTGCTCGATTTATAAATGCTTTTAATGTCGCTGTAAAACTTCGTAATATGTTCATCAAGCAAATCGGATGCCTGTTCCACTGATGAAAAGGTTTCCTTCAACTTGCTTACCAGTTCCTTCGCTTCAAATTCCTTTTGATAGGCATCTTCAATGAGCTGCCTGCCCCATCGAGTCAATAAATAAAGCAGCACAACAATGGCATTCATTACAAAAAAGATGACGACGAAATTATTGTTTGCGCCTATCAATTTTTCCGGATACAAAATATAGATTGAAAGATAGGCTATATCCAAAAATATACCTAATGCAATGATCAGTTCTTTTTTAAAATACATTGTGACCATTGCAATGGACAGAATAATGATATAATGTTTTCCTAAAGTAAATCCATCCATTAAAAAAAGTGTAATAATCACTATACTTGGAATTAATGAAATTAATAAACCTTTTATATATTTATTGATCGGCAAAAAATACAAAAGTATCGACACTAACAGAATCAGTGTTCCTGCCATGACATATAATTTGCTTCCTTCAAGCCCTTTTTCATTGACATGGGGTGCACAAATCAAAAAGACCAAAATGATCGTCAATGCCACATTGATTTTATGAACTCTGTGCGTATTGTAGTTCGCTTGGATCACATCGTCCCCTCCCATATGTTGTGGTCATAATTGGTGTTTTTTCGACAAAAACATTTCCGTGGAAATAATCTAGCTAATAAACAGGACATCGATTTTCAGTCATAATCCATCCTTTCTTATCCATCTAATATGAGAAGATTCAGAAAAATAAGTAGATTATACCATATTTAATCTTATTATCCTATTTATGTAAATAAGAAATTCATACTAATTCTCCTCCATTATTCTACAATTTTTGTAAACAGAAATCGGGTGTTGCTAGATGAAAAGAAGAATTCTGAATGTTCAAGGCCATTCACAGTATCATAAAGAAATCCTTCCATCCTACCGGAACTCTGCCTGTGGTCCGACAACAATTTATGTGATTTTAAAATATTTATTGGGAATAGACTATGCCAAAAATGTAAATGATCTTTATTCCTTGCTGGGGACAACGAAGATCGGGCTGTTTCGTTGGAGGCTCATCAAAAACTTGCAAAGATATTTGGGTCCTGAATGGATTGTACAAAAATGTTCTTTAAAAGAAGCTTTGCGGCAAATTGATGAAGGCAGACCGGCAGCGGCAAAGTTCGATAAATATTTCACCTTTCAATGGAATTCAAAGCCTTCTTTCAAGTATCATTGGGTTCCTCTGATTGGGTACGAAATCGATGACGGGGAATTAATTTTAATAGTCCATGACAATGGTGGCGTGAATCGGGATAGTCAGATCCGAAAGGTTCCTTATTCCAAAAACAGCAAAGTGCTCAGCTTTGTGAAAATTGAACCGAAAATAAAACAGGACACAAACTGATCCCTCCGTTTGTGTCCATGGATATTTTAAACAATCGGCATTAAGGAATGGGCATGTTTCGCAATGGATGTAAATCCTTTGCTTGCCAAATGCTCGAAGGTTTCCGCTTTGTAATTTGGGACAGTCAATTCATCCAAACTCGCTTTGATCGAAACATTTTTGTTGATCGATGCCAATTGATAAGACAGTTTCAACATTTCCATATTCTCGGCGATTTTGTTTCGTTGGCCTGGTTTTAATTCTTCCAAATTTTTTAAAACTCCATCAACGGAGCCGTATTTTTGGATAAGTTGGAGTGCCGTTTTCGGTCCGATTCCTTTGACACCCGGATAACCGTCGCTCGAATCCCCCATAAATGCTTTTACATCCACAAACTGATGGGGTTCTATCGCATACTCCGATTTAAATCGTTCCACTGTATAGACATCGTACTCTGAATAGCCTTTTTTGGTAAACGCTATTTCCGTGGCAGGGTTCAACAATTGCAACAAATCCCTGTCCCCGCTTATGATGGTGATCTTCGCTTCTTCTTTCCACTTCTCTACGATGGATCCGATGCAATCATCCGCTTCCATTCCAATTTCGCCGATATTCTTCCAGCCAATCCATTCGGAAACTTCCTTCGCCATATCAAACTGGGGAATCATCTCTTCCGGTGGAGCGCTTCGATTGGACTTATATTCACGAAACAACTCATTGCGAAAAGTTTGGGTCCCCATATCCCAGCAAATGGCAAGATGGCTCGGCTTTACAATCGATTGGGCGGTCAACACATGCCTTGCAAATCCCTGCACACCGTTGGAAGCTCTGCCGTCCGGCAAATATTGATAATGCCCCATCACGCTTGTGGCATAAAAAGAACGGAATAATAGGGCCATTCCGTCAATCACTAAAAGATGCGGTTGAAGTTTCATTTCTTTATCCCCACTTTCTACTCCAACCATTATAGCAAACTGCCGGCCATCTGTAATTGGAATCCGCAGCCAAAATAAAAGCACCTTTCCCGCGTACAACCGGGAAAAGTGCATTCATCAATCCCTCTTTTTCATATCCCGTATGGCTTGAATGGACAATCGGACAAGCAAAATGGAACATAAAAACAATCCGAGATAAGCCGCAGTATTTAAATAAATGGCATACACCGTTTCGATAAATTGGGAAATCGCAAGCAGCGCAGTGGAAATGATGCCGAACGTAATTCCAACCATCAATAATACGAATTTCGAAAACAGTTGAGTGACGAACTTGGCATTCGTTTTATCCGAGAAGATGTCATGGTGCAAGGTGACCTTTCCATCTTCAATTTTTCGGACCAACTGATCAAATCGCCTTGGGATTTTTCGCAAGTTCGGGATTAATAACGCAAGTTCTTCCTGCAGTTTTTCCATCGTTTCAACCGGCTCTTTGAACGGCTTTCTGATCGAAGCTTTCATGTAATCGTTCGTAAATTCTCTCGCTTCTTCGAAAATGTTGATATTGGAATCTATCATATTCAAGGTTCCATCCAATGTCACAATTACCCTTAGCGCAAGGCTGACTTGGGAATAAAATTGCAGTCCCGCTTCCCTGATTACTGTAAAAATGGAATAAATCGTCTCATCTGTCGGAACTTTATTGACAAAAGAAATTTTCAATAATATTTGGCCGATTGCCTGTTCCAATTCTTGCCGATCAATCTCATCTTTATTTTTGATCAACAGTGAAATCGCATCATATAAAATGGAAGGATCGCTCTGTTGAATTCCGATGAAAAACAGTTTCAAGCCCTCCAGCTGTTGACCCGACAATCGGCAAACCGCCCCGAAATCCATCAGAATGAGTTCCCCCGTTTCCGGGTTCACCGCAATATTTCCAGGATGCGGATCGGCATGGAAGATTCCGGAGACCAGCGCCTGTTCCAAATAGGAGCAAATGAGTTTTCTCGCCAACTCACTCCGGTCAATGTAATATTGATCTTCTATTTTATCCAGTTCAGCAATGCTTACGCCCTTCACATATTCCATCACAAGAATATTTTCATTGCTGTATTGTTCATAAACCCTTGGAATTTTTACATTCAGTTTGCTATTCTTCAATATATTGCGGATTTGAATCATATTGCGCGCTTCGATGGAAAAGTCCGTTTCTTCCTTCATTGAATTGGCAAAACCTTCTGCCAATGCTTTGAATCCCATGCTCTCCGCCCATTGGGATTTGGCGGTGATCCAATCGGCAAATTCCAACAGAATGCCCAAATCTTCCCGCATAATGGTCTTCACTTGCGGGCGCAAAAGCTTCACCACCACTTCCTCATGGGTGTCTCTCAGCACGGCACGATGGACTTGACCAATGGAAGCCGCCGCCAATGGCTTTTCTTCAAAAAAAGAAAAAATTTCATCCACATCCCGGGAATAATTTTCTTTTAAAATCGCTGTTACCTCATCATAGGTCATAGGTGAAACTTTTTGTTGCAGTTTTTTCAATTCTTCTGTAAAGACCGGGGAAAACAATTCTTTCCGGGTGGATAACACTTGTCCGAATTTGATGAAAATGCCGCCGCTCTCTTCAAGGGTTGCCCTTAAAGCAATCGCCAATTGCTTGTCCGTATCTCTGTTTCTTGCATATTTGACCGTTCTCGTGATTCCGTTGGTCACCGCCGCTTTTACCACTGTGCGCAAACGTTTTTGATATCGCCAATAATTGATCACTTTCCTGAAAATCGTCTTTTTCTCCGCATACCGTCCGGCACTTTCATCCAGTGCAATCGGATCAAAGAGTTCAAAAAACAAATAAATCAGCATGGAAATTAATAGCATGCTGCCAATCCATAACAAAGTCGCGACGCTGACAACGCCATCTTCATATTTTGGATTTTCCCTTATGTACGTATACCAAAATACAAAGGTAGTGAATGAGACACTGATGATGACAGACAACACTCTCCGAAACAGGTTCACATTGGAACCAATGAGCCTTCCGCTGATAAAAAAGATAATGATTGAAACAAACAGGATTTGCAATATCGCATTGATTGCACTCATTCACTTCACCACTTCCATTAAATCTCCATTAATCTTAGTATGGCTTCCATTCCGTAATGGTCATTCCTGGGCCTTCTTATATTAACAATAAATTAATTTTTATCGATATTCAAAAAAGAGGCTGGGACAAAACTAGCTTCAAAATAGGAAAAAGGAGAATTTGAGCCAACTCAAATTCTCCTTTTTCCATTTCTCTCCATTATTTTTGGTCAGTTGATCTTTGTTGGCCGTGTATTTC
>NZ_JBHSNQ010000163.1:0-14099 GCF_042655065.1 Ureibacillus suwonensis | reverse complement strand
TCGATTATTGTCAGTACGCTTCGATAACATCCTAAATTTCCCCCGTTAACCAAGAATTCTATCCCTATTATACAAAAAAAGCCTGTAGATTTGGCCACTAGTTTGGGACTTTGTCTACAAGCTGAAACACCAAATCATTTTTTGATTTGGTGTTTTTACTTTTTATTAAATAACTTGTTCTTCTTCATTTTCCTGTTCATTGGCGGTCACCAAGTAAAATAGATCCCGAGGGATTTTATATAAATCGTATTTCGCTTCACCGGCATTGATTTCCTCATATAAAGTCGGATGCAATTCATTCGCGTTGATAACATATTGCAACTTTAAGGAGGCACGTTTCGATTTTTCGTTTTCTTTTCGGATTCTTAGAAAAACTGTGTGAAAATTATATTTGAAAAAAATCTCGTTCAAAAACTCTTTTTTCGCTAATTGATTATATCCTTTTCCTTGGAATGGAACTCCAATCCAAGTCCCCAGAAATCCAGCACCGTCTTGTATATCGTATAGACTGATTGTTCCGATCGGTTGACCCCATTCATCAAGAATCGTTCTTGAAATGGTTTTTCCCAACGCCTCTTCTTCGATTATTTGCTTTGTGATAAACAAATATTCCTCCGGGCTTGCCGCTTTGTGGCGTACATAAGGGAATACCGTTGGGTGGATCATCAATTGGTACAATTCATTAGTTTCAAATAAGTCACGAGGTTTTAGCATTAAAACGCCTCCTTTTTTTAGGATATCTTCAGAAAAATTCCAATTAACACAGAACATATCTGCAACCGAATAACTCGTAAAATTAAAAAGGCGCATCCAACGTTTTCTGAAAATAATTTCGTTGTTTGACCAATATATCTTATAATAAATATAATCGATTCTACAAGAATTTGTTTAAAAAAATACGGTATTTTCTGTGGAAAGTTTGTGAATGTAATAAAACAATTTTATTAAAAATCAGAAGACAGCACAACAAAAACCCCAATATGATACAGTTGAATAATAAGCGGAAAGAATTAGGAAGGATTTTGTCAATTTTAGAATGATTTACATATATACTACCAACATCGAAAAGAGCCAAAACTGGGTACATTTTACGAATTCAATGGATGTTGCACAAAAATAAAATATGCAATTTTTAAAAAATGTTACTAACCAAAATGAAATTATTTTTTCTTCATCATCAAAAGCCGAAGGACAATGCTTTTTCAAAAAAAAAAATGCGCCACAATTCAAGGAAATTTAATTGTGGCACCAAAACTTTAAAAATATAGGATGATACACTTTATGAAAAAAGTGTTTAGGGGTGTCATGTGTATAGTTATTAAATAACCACTTTTATATAAGTTTAAACCTTTTTTAAGGTTGATTTAAAAAATATTGTAAACAATTATGGAAATAATGATGAAAATTTGTTGAAAATTCGAAAGGCAAGTGATTCTGTCCAGGAAACCGCCTCCAACCTGACATTGGATGAAAAGTGCAGATCGGATGTTTCCTTTGCAAAATTCGTGAAGAAAAAAGGGGTTACCTTTTCCGGATGGCAGAGAGTGTACCCATGGAAAGCGGGGAAAAAAGAGGGTGTTAATTTTACTTAATTATTGAAGATAAATTGCTTGAAGTTGTATTTTCAAATGTTACAATTAGTTAGGGCGCCAAATGGGTGTAAAATTTGTAAATCCATCTCCCAAGATTTTTTACATATGATTTGAAAATGCACATGGAAAAACATAAAATTCCCCATTTTCAAATTTATTTTTTTGCAGATAATATTTATATGATGATAAAAGAAAACAAACTTGGCATTTTGAAATAGGTGCAATTTTGTTTGGAACCTCAAAAAATATTGCTGCGGAGGTGGATTGGAATCAACAATCAACGGAAAATGATGGAACAAAATGGATGTATCATATCCTGATGGACTGCCAAAATATGTAGAGGAAAAAATTTTCTTAACACAGAAAATTTTTCATTTAATTTTGTGAAAAATAGTTGTATTTTTTGTGAAGAGTAGTAAGATTGAAATGGAAAAAAGGTTCTTCTCAACAAATTATATAAATGAATATTAATAGAAGAATTCGAAAATTAAAACGGATTGCTATTTAGCAAAATTTGGAGGTTTTTCTCATGTCAAATAATGTTTTTACTGCTGGAACTCCTTGGTCAGCATTTTCTGGTCCGAACTTGGGGTATTTGATGGAACAATATGAACTATTTTTGCAAAACCCTGAGGAAGTGGATGCGGATTTAGTTGAATTATTCCAACAATTCGGTGCTCCAGTATTAGAAGAAGCTTCAAGTGGTGCTCAAGCGGCTCAAACAGGAGATGTGAAAAAAGTATTGGCAGCGATTCGCCTTGCTGATGCGATACGCGCCTTTGGCCACTATGCGGCAGATGTTTATCCATTAAAAGATCGCCCATTGGATTCCGCGAAAATCGAGCCTGCAACTTATGGTTTGACAGATGCGGATCTGGCTGAACTGCCTGCTTCTCTATTCTTTAATAATGTTCCTGCAAACGTTTCCAATGGTAAACAAGCCATTGAATATTTACGTTCATTATATACGGATAAAATCGGTTTCGAATATAGCCATATTGAAGATGAATCTGAACGAAACTGGATTCAATCAAAAGTTGAATCAGGATTCTTCAAAGCGAAATTGACAGCCGAAGAGAAAAAAGCGGTGTTGGAACAACTGACACGCGTTGAAAACTTTGAAAAATTCCTTCATAAAACATTCGTTGGACAAAAACGATTCTCCATCGAAGGTTTGGATACACTTGTAGTGTTGATTGATGAAATTGTTAAATCCGCAGAAACTAATCAAATGAAATCCGTACAAATCGGTATGGCTCACCGTGGCCGTTTGAATGTGTTGACTCACATCGTGAAAAAACCGTATGAAATGATGTTTGCGGATTTTGCCCATGTACCGAATGATTACTTCTTCCCGGAAGACGGTTCAATCGAAATTTCCAAAGGTTGGACCGGCGACGTAAAATATCATATGGGTGCAACTTATCATAAGCCATCAGGTTTAACTGTAAAACTTGCATACAACCCTTCACACTTGGAAGTGGTAAGCCCTGTTGTCGCAGGTTCTACAAGAGCGGCCCAAGAAGAAACATCCAATGCGGGTGAACCGGTGCAGGACACTTCCAAAGCATTGGCGGTGATGGTTCACGGAGACGCTGCATTCAGCGGTGAAGGAATCGTTCAAGAAACATTCAACATGGCAAGAACGAAAGGATTCACAACTGGCGGATCCATCCATATCATTTCAAACAACATGATCGGATTTACGACAGAATATTACGATTCCCGTTCAACACATTATTCTTCCGACTTGGCAAAAGGATATGGCATTCCGGTTATCCATGTGAATGCGGATGAACCTGAAGCGGTTATCCAAGTGGCAAAATTCGCTTTTGAATACCGCCAAACATTCGGAAAAGATATTTTAATCGACTTGATCGGTTACCGCAGATACGGACATAACGAAACAGATGATCCGACTGTGACAAACCCGCTCACATATATCATTGTTGATAAACATCCAACTGTCCGTGCGTTGTATGGTGAACGCATCGCCAATGAGGGTGTTGTGACGAAAGAATATGTTGAACAACTGGACAAAGATGTTTATAGTGAAATGCAAAAATGCTACGACTATGTGAAAAAAGTCGGCGAAGAAAAAGGACCATTCGAAATCGAAATGCCTGAAGCCGTGAAACAGCCATATCCAGAAGTGGAAACAGGCGTTTCAGCGGATGAATTGAAACAAATCAATGAAGAATTGTTGGCATGGCCGGAAAACTTCGAGCCACAAAACAAATTGGCAAGAATCCTAAAAAGACGCACAGAAGCATTGGAAACTGGCAAAATTGACTGGGGTCATGCAGAAACATTGGCATTCGCATCCATCTTGCGCGAAGGAAATCCAATCCGCATTTCAGGGCAAGATGCGCAACGCGGTACGTTCTCACAACGCCATCTAGTGCTTCATGACAAAAATAATGGTTCTGAATGGACGCCATTAAATCATATTTCAGGCGCCAAAGCATCTTTCAGCGTATACAACTCTCCATTGACAGAAGCGGCGATTGTCGGTTACGAATACGGCTACAATCTTGAAAATGAAAAAGCATTGACAATTTGGGAAGGACAATTCGGGGACTTCGCAAATATGGCCCAAGTGATGTTCGATAACTTCATTTCCGCTGCCCGTTCAAAATGGGGATTAAAATCAGGACTTGTTCTATTGCTTCCAAATGGTATGGAAGGACAAGGTCCGGAACACTCCTCAGCTCGTATTGAACGCTACTTACAACTATGCGCTGAAAACAACTGGATCGTTGCGAACTGCTCAAATGCAGGAAACTACTTCCACTTATTGCGCAGACAAGCGAAAATGCTTGGCACAGAAGCGGTGCGCCCATTAGTGGTTGCAACACCTAAATCATTGCTTCGTCATCCATTGGCGGCAGCGACTTTGGAACAATTATCCGAAGGCAAATTTGAAGAAGTGATTGAACAACCAGGACTTGGACAAAATGCGAAAAAAGTGGAACGCATCATTTTAGCTTCCGGCAAAGTGACAATCGACTTGGCTGAAGCTGTAAAAGACGGCAAAGGCTTGGATAAACTTCATATCATTCGCATTGAACAATTGTACCCATTCCCAATGGATAAAGTGAAAGAAATCATCGCTCGATATCCGAATGCGAAAGAAATCGTTTGGGTGCAAGAAGAACCTAAAAACCAAGGTCCTTGGAGATTTGTATTGGAATATTTACTCGAACTTGCAGAAGGCAAAAAAGTTCGTTATGTTGGTCGTCCAGAAATGTCTTCTACTTCCGAGGGAGACGCGGATTCACATAAAGCTGCTCAAGCAAAAGTGATCAGTGATGCTTTAGCAGATCTATAATCGAACACATCGTTCATACAGAAAAAAAGATTAGTGTGGAGAATTAAAGGAGGAACCTAAAGTGGCTGAAATTAAAGTCCCTGAATTAGCAGAATCGATTACAGAAGGTACCATTGCACAATGGGTGAAAAAAGTTGGAGATCGCGTTGAAAAAGGCGAATTCATCGTTGAATTGGAAACAGATAAAGTAAATGCGGAAATCATTTCAGAAGAAGCGGGAGTATTGACACAAATTTTGGCTCAAGAGGGCGACACAGTACAAGTTGGCCAAACAATCGCCGTTGTTGAACCAGCTGAAGGCGGAGCTGCTCCTGCACCTCAAGCGGAACCTGCAAAAGAGGCTGCAAAAGAAGAAGCGCAACCTGCACAACAAGCACCAGCTGCCCAACCGGCTCAACCTGCACCGGTTGTTGAAGAAACAAACAGCGGCCGGGTAGTGGCATCACCAGCTGCCCGTAAACTTGCACGTGAAAAAGGAATCGATTTGGCTGCGATTTCACCAGTCGATCCACAAGGCCGTGTACGCGTTCAAGACGTTGCAGCACATGCGGCAAAACCGGCTCAACCTGCTGCCCAACCAGCTCAAACGAAAGCGCCTGTAGTGGCACCAGTTGACGATTCCCGAGTGACTGTGGAAAGAATGAGCCGCCGTCGTCAAACAATCGCAAAACGCTTGCTCGAAGTAAAACAAAGCACAGCCATGTTGACAACATTCAACGAAATCGACATGACGAACGTAATGGCATTGCGCAAACGCAAACAAGAACAATTCGTGAAAGAAAATGGCATCAAACTTGGATTCATGTCATTCTTTACAAAAGCTGTTGTTGCAGCATTGAAAAAATACCCTTATGTAAATGCTCAAATCGTTGGTGACGAAATTCATAAATTCAACATTTATGATATCGGTATTGCTGTATCCACTGAAGAAGGTCTAGTTGTGCCTGTTGTACGTGATGCAGACCGCAAAAACTTCGCTGAAATCGAAAAAGAAATTGCGGAACTTGCCCAAAAAGCACGCGAGAAAAAATTGGCCCTTTCCGACTTGCAAGGTGGCACATTTACAATTACTAACGGCGGTGTATTCGGTTCATTAATGTCAACTCCGATCATCAATGGTACACAAGCCGGAATTCTTGGCATGCACGCAATCGTGAACCGTCCAGTAGCCGTGAACGGCCAAGTTGAAATCCGTCCAATGATGTATGTGGCACTTTCTTATGACCACAGAATCATCGACGGTAAAGACTCCGTAGGATTCTTGAAAACAGTAAAAGAATTGATCGAAAATCCGGAAGACTTGCTTCTAAATTCATAATAAGCAAACTTTCATACTCCCCATCAATTTTGTTGGGGAGTATATTTGATAGGATAGAATGACCAAGGAATATTGACAATTAGTCCTAAATTACGCTATTCTTTTTATAACAACTAAATATCTAGCCTCACTTTGTGGGGTAGAGGTGCGGTATTTATTAGTTTCCTAAGGAGCTTGAGCGGGCAATGACATGGGAAATGAGGAAATATCGCCGAAGTATAGTTATATGCTCAAGTAACTATGCTGGGGTTGCAGTGAATAACTGCAACACTGTCTTACATACTTAATATGTAAGGTGTGCTATTCCAAAGTGGAACTAGGGGTATTAGTCTAACAAATTGATGCGGCCTTAAGTTCTTCTTAGGTCGCTTTTTGTTTGTTGCAGCCTTACAACTCTAATCAGAAACTGGGGGAAGCTTATGAAAAAAAACCTGATGTTACTAATTTTTGCAATGGTGATGGTATTAGCACTTGCGGCATGCGGTTCCGGCAATGATAAAAATGAGGGATCACAACAGGATTCAGAATCCTCATCCGATTCTAAAGGCGTATTGCGGGTGGGAATGGAAGCCGCTTATGCTCCATTCAACTGGTCACAAAAAGATGATTCAAATGGTGCGGTTCCAATCAAAGATTCAAAAGAATACGCAGCAGGTTATGACGTTGAAATCGCAAAACGCATTGCGGAAGGGCTTGGAATGGAACTTGAAATCGTAAAAACGGATTGGGACGGTTTGATTCCTTCATTGCAATCAGGTGCCATTGACCTTGTCATTGCAGGTATGTCACCAACACCTGAACGAATGGAAGTAATCGATTTTACGGACAACTATTATACAAGCGACTTTGTAATCGTTGTGAAAAAAGATGGCCCGTATGCCAATGCGAAATCCATCCATGATTTCAAAGGTGCCAAAGTCACAGCACAACAAGGAACAACTCACTATAAAGTCATCGATCAAATGACAGGCGTTCAAAAACAAGTTCCGGCAAACGACTTCGGTCAAATGCGCATCCAATTATCTTCCGGCGCTATTGACGCATACATTTCTGAACGTCCAGAAGGTATGTCTGCCGCAGCAGCCATCAAAAACTTCACTTACATTGTTCCTGAAGACGGCTTTGAGGCGGATGAATCCGATACTGCCATTGCGGTCGGATTGAAAAAAGGTTCGGATTTAAAAGATAAAATTAACGAAATTTTAGCAGGAATTTCCGAAGAAGAACGTCAACAAATCATGGAAGACGCTATCAAAAATCAACCATCACAACAATAGTGTGGTGAAAGGTTGTCTTGAGATTTTCACTTTACAAGACAACCTTTTTCCATTTTCCTCCTGTTTCATCAAGGATGTTTCATTATTATAATTAAAACTATGAATAAGGAGATTTCTTTATGTCTTTCTTAGAAACGGTTTGGAATATTTTCCTGAATAACTGGGATCTCTTTTTGCGTGGCGCATGGATTGCTCTGATTCTTGCGGTGCTCGGTACGATTTTCGGAGCGATCATCGGTTTTTTCATCGGTATCATGCACACGATTCCAATGCCTAAAAAATCTTTCAAAACATTTGTATTAAAAACTATCAATTTCATACTAACTTGCTATGTTGAAATTTTCCGTGGCACGCCGATGATGGTACAAGCCATGGTGGTCTTTTACGGACTATACGCCATCGATATTCAATTGAACCGGTTCGTTGCAGGTTTGATTGTAATCAGTTTGAATACCGGCGCGTATATGGCCGAATATGTCCGTGGAGGCATCGTATCCATCGACAAGGGACAATATGAAGCCAGTGAAGCGATCGGTATGGGCCATTTCCAAACAATGTTCTATATAATCCTTCCGCAAGTAGCCCGCAATATATTACCGGCTACCGGCAACCAGCTTGTCATGAATATCAAAGACTCTTCCGTATTAAGTGTTATCAGTGTCGTTGAATTGTTCTTCACTACAAATTCCGTTGCTGGTAGTACATATCGTTATGCGGAAGCCTTCTTGATTGCCTGTGTATTGTACTTCATTATGACTTTCACTGTAACACGAATCTTGTTATGGTTTGAAAGGAAAATGGACGGCCATGATTCGTACCGGATGGAACTTGTGACAGGCAACAAGCCGAAAAAGGGTGGTGAGTAACAATGTCTGTGGTCATTGATATACGGCATTTAAATAAAAAATTCGGCGATCATGAAGTGTTAAAAGATGTGAATTTCCAAGTTAAAAAAGGGGAAGTTGTGACATTGATCGGCTCTTCAGGATCAGGAAAATCGACGTTATTGCGATGTATTAACTTGCTGGAAACACCTACAGGCGGGGAAATCATCTTTGACGGGCAAAATATTTTGGATGAAAGCCTGGACAAAAGAAAATACCGCACCCATTTAGGGATGGTGTTCCAACAATTTAATTTATTCAATAACTTGGATGTTTTAGGAAACTGCACGATCGGCCAAATCAAAGTATTGAAACGTTCAAAGGAAGAGGCCGTAAAAAATGCAATGAAATATCTGACGGTCGTTGGAATGGATAAATTCAAGCATGCAAGACCACGCCAGCTTTCCGGTGGACAAAAGCAGAGGGTGGCAATCGCAAGGGCGCTGGCCATGGATCCGGAAGTGATGTTGTTTGATGAACCTACTTCCGCCCTTGACCCGGAAATGGTGGGGGAAGTGTTGAAAGTCATGAGGGATCTTGCCGAAGCGGGAAATACGATGCTCATTGTAACCCACGAGATGGAGTTTGCGAAAGAAGTGTCAGACCGTGTCGTATTTATGGATAAAGGGGTTATCGTCGAGGAAGGCCCTCCTGAGGAAGTGCTTGTGAATCCTAAACATGAACGGACAAGAGAATTTTTAAGACGAACTTTAAACAAATAATAATGACAAGGACCGTTTTGATTAAGAGAAAACGGTCCTTTTTCAGCTCACTTTATTCATTTTCTTTTGATATTGCTGTATATGATGGGAAATGGCCAGATTAAAGAGTTCCGGCCGTTCGATATTTGACAAGTGCCCAGTATTTTCAAACACAATCAAGTGGGAAGACTTGATCATGTAATGCATCAGGTAGGCATTTTGAATCGGTACGACCTTATCTTCCAATGAACCGATAATCAGCGTAGGTACATTAATGGTGAATAAATCATAAAAGTAGTTTCTTCCAAAAGCGGATTGGATGGATTGCAAATACGTATCTTCCCGAATGTAAAAAGCATTTTTCGCCAATTCATAAACATTTTTTTCTTCAGGATTATATAAACATTTTTTGATGAGCCGTTCGTTTAATTGATCAACTGATGATTTCTCCAATAATCGTTTCGTTTTTTCAAGGGTCAATTTTCCAAACAAGGTTGGAATGTAGTAGGTTGTATTGCATAAAATGAGGGATTTTACACGGTTTTTAAAACGCTTACATATTTCCAGAGCCACAATGCCACCCAAAGACAGACCGACAAAGTGCGCTTTATCGATGTTCAAATAATCCAATACTTCAATAATGTCTTTGGCAAAGAATTCAACCTGGATATTTTCCTTTTCCGGAGAGTAACCATGTCCCCTCAATTCAATGATAATCAAACGGTAATGGGATGTAAGTTCCAATTGGGGGGCCCAGGCCTGAATCCGGTTGCCTAACCCGTGAATAAAGACTATTTCTTCACCTTTCCCGACATCCAAGTAATTTAACATCGCAATCACCTTTTCGTAAGCGTTTTCGTGAAACGGCAGGGACGGTTTACTCTATAGTCTTTTGCAATATTTTGACTTTTAATCATTAAATTTGAGAACAAATCAAAATGGTTTATCATTATTATATGTAAATTGCACAGAAATGTACCATGACAACTGTACCTATGTTTTCAATCGTGCCAATGTTTTTTACTTTGGAGACTTCGACTTTTGTAATCAATTTTTTTGTCATGCAAACGGAAAATCAAGCGAATGTCCGGGAATGGGGAAAGATGGGATATGATAAAGAGACAAAAAGCCATCGGAAATCCGAATATTGATCCCGGAAAACCGCATAACTTCTTCAAATTCCTTGAACGTCAAAAGCTCCTGACAGTATTTTGATAATTTTCATGTATATACTGATCATATAAATGATATAATTGTAAACGATATATATAGAGAAGAGAGGGTATGTTTATGTTAAATTTGAAGTGGAAGGATGCACCGACCATCCGAAAAGTGAAATGTGTAAATACTAATGCGAAAAAATATTTAGTATCCAATGTGTTGACTGTTGGAAAAGAATATGAAGTGAAAAATGAAACGGAAGAATTCATTTTTATCATTGATAACACTGGAAAAGTGGGCGGATATTATAAGGAGTATTTTGAAAATATTTAGCACGAGTGCCTCATTCACTCGTGCTTTTTTAAATGGTTTCGATTTTATGCACCGTTTTTTCAAGGGCTTGCTGTTTTTCATTCCAATCGGCTTGGATCCGCAATGTTTCTTCAATGGAATCAAGCAGTTGGGTTTGCGTTTCTTTTAATTGATCCAAATCCGCATGATTGGTAATATTCATCATTTCTGCGTTTTTTTCCGCCATTTTTTCGGAAGTGTTCATCAAGCTTTTGCTTGTCTCATTGGCCCGATGTTGCCGGTTCAAATTGACGAGCATGGAAATTTGGGATTGCCATAAAGGGATGGTCGATAAAATGGATGATTGAATTTTTTCGATGAGCATTTCGTTCGTCGACTGGATCATCCGTATTTGCGGGGCCGTCTGAATGGCAATTTCCCTCGAAATTTGCAAATCATACATTCTCCGGTCCAACCATTCGACGGCATTTTTCATATCGAGCAATTTTTGCTGCATCAACGGGTTGTCCACTTGTGCCGCATCTTGTTCCATTTTTTGCAGTTGTTTGAATGCATCCATCCTTTTCATTTCCAGTGCCGCAATATAAAGATTAATTTTTTGATAATACTCTTCGTTTTTCTCAAATACTTTATTCAGCATGTCGTTGTCGGCCAATAAATTTTGCTGCGCCCGTTTCAAATGAACGGTCAACCGGTCAATTTGTACACTTAACCGGTTATATTGGGAGACGATTTGTTGAACGGATTTTTGCCGCTTGAACAGTTTCCGGAAAAAGCCTTTGCCTTGCTGGGCAAATTCATCAAGATCGATGGAATCCAATTGTTCAACCAAAGATGATAAAATTTCACGGATTGGAGAAGTATCGTTTCTTTGCACTTGGGTTAAAAGTTGATGGGTAAAATGCTTCAACGATTTTTGGACATCCTCGCCAAAACGGAGAACGTCTTCATAATCGGTCATATCCAATCCACTGGCCAAATATAATGCTTTTGACTGCTCTTCTTGAGGGAGGGAAGGAAAGACTATGGGATCCGAAACAGAAAAAGAGCTCCCGCTGCTAGCAAGGGTGTGGAACGGTTTTTCTGAGCTCTTTTTCCCACTCATTGGTCTTCACTCCGATATTCAATCTGTTGTTTCTTTTCCTGCTCAAGTTTTACATATTCCAACTCCAATTTTAAATTCTCAATATCTGTGGCAAGAGCCGCTTTCAAATCATCTTGCATGGAATCCTGTAAATTTTTCATCGCTTTCCGCGCCTCTTCCAAAGCGATGTGCACATCCGCATCCTTGATTTGCTGCTGTACGAGTGTCGTGTAATTTTTGCTCAATTGTACAGCTGAAGGCAGATGGGAATAGAAAAATTCTTCCACCATGTAAAATTTTTGAGGGTTGGATTGAACGATATTGACGATTCTTCTTGACAGTTTCGTCATTTCGTTGATCAGCTTGAAGGATCGGATGGAACGGACCCGGATATATTGTTGTGTCAATGAATTGATATGGCTTTTCGCCTGTTTGATCTGCGACTCAATCTGATTAAATTCCGAGCGTGTAAGACCGAATGCTTTCGCCTTTTTCTGTTTTTGAATGGTTTTAATGGCGACATTGCTGACAATATATATTAAAATTGCGGCAAGCAAAGAAAACAAATCTTCCACCAAATCAAAAGTATCCAACAAAACGACTGCAGTGATGGTAAATAAAAAATTCAGTAAATGCCGTACCAGAAAATTGCTAACCCCCAGCATATGCGTACCTCCTCACGTTCTTAGTATAAATTACGTAGCTTGGAGATGAAAAGTTTCAAAATTTATTACTTTTATTATTTGGAATCTATTTCATGATACAACTTTTAGCATATTTTTCAATTATGTATCCGCTGGAAATGATAAACGTCCGTTCATGCGAGATCCGTATCCATTTTTTTGTAACCCTTTAAATCATCGAAAATTTCGATTGAAATGGATTCGGATTTATTATCATGGCTTCTTTCTTGATGAAAAAAGCGCAAAAATTCTTCGACGGACTGGTCTCTCCCTTCCACTTCAATCTCCATTTGATGGTCTTCGTTCATCCGGCAATATCCTTTCAATCCCAGCTCCATGGTTATTTGCCGGACGAGCAGGCGATATCTTATATCCGCCGCATTTGCTTTTGTACGTATGCGCACCCGCTTTGTCATCCAATTCCCCCGCAATCAATTTTAGTCATTCAAAAACGGTTTCGTCCCTATATTGTGCATTCCAGTCTCAGAAAAATATAAGATGGCTTCCAACAGCATTTTTAATTATAGTTCAAAAAAATTGCTCATTGTGGAAGGGAGGTTTACAATTTTCTTAGATCATTCTTGTGATGATTGCCGATCTTTATTGGTCAAATAAGGTATATGGGCGTGGAATAAAAATGGCTTAATTCGTCAAAATCCATTTCTTTTACCAATCGATCGGTATAAGCAGGCGTGCCCGTCAGATTGAATGATTCGTCAATAATACATATGATTTTAACATATGGAAGCCTTTATTTAATATTAAAGATTGGGGTAGTATTTTTACATGTATAAATTGATTTATATGAAAGCGGATTATGAACCATGGTGGCAGCTGGAAGGATGGGAATCGCACATCGTTTCGGAGCGGATTTTTGAAACAAAGGAAGAGCTTGAGCAAACGCTCCAACAGATGCTGGAAACATTCAGAAAAAAATATGACCATGAGGAAAGCAGGGAAGGGAAGTATTTCGCCTTCTGGTCGGAGGATGAAAAAAACTATTGCGAAGCTTGTGATGAGAATTTACAAATTTTTCATGGTTTAATTGTGCAGGAAGTTGGGTAATCATATATAATAGAAATATCATATAGTTCATTACCCGATCCAAAATAAACGATAAAAAATAAAAAAATCGTTTGACTTTTGTAATATGGTGTTATAAAATGAATATACAATTAAATTGCAAGGCCGGAAACAGATGATTCACATATTACAAAGAGTGATCGGTGGTTTTTACGGTACTCTTCGTAATATGTGAATTTTTTTATTATCAATGTAATAAAATAATTCCATATTGCAAAAATATTTTTATCTTTTTGGAGGTTTTTTCAATGAAACAAGGTACAGTAAAATGGTTTAACTCAGAAAAAGGTTTTGGATTCATCGAAGTTGAAGGTGAAAACGACGTATTCGTACACTTCTCAGCTATCCAAGGTGAAGGGTTCAAAACTCTTGAAGAAGGTCAAAAAGTGGAATTCGAAGTGGTTGAAGGTAACCGCGGACCACAAGCTGCTAACGTAGTTAAATTATAATAATCGAACCTAAAATATTAAGGCTTCCTTCCAATCTTGGAAGCCTTTTTTATTTGTCCGGGATTCGGAATCTAAAAAACAGCGGGTTTTTCCCGCTGTTTTTTTAGTGCGCCTGGCATGGGTGTAATCTATAGGGTGTAAGTCCCGAACTGTGAAGGCAGAAGTAACAGTTAGCTTAACGCAAGGGTGTCCGTGGTGACGCGGAATCTGAAGGAAGCGAGCGG
>NZ_JBHSNQ010000162.1:0-13842 GCF_042655065.1 Ureibacillus suwonensis | reverse complement strand
GGTTGGAAAGTCTTGAAGCTCGTTATGAAAACTTGCGTCAATGATCTTAATTGAACCGCCGTATACGGAACCGTACGTACGGTGGTGTGAGAGGACGGGAGTTAATCGCTCCCTCCTACTCGATTTAATTTCCCAATGCTTGCAAAGGGGCCGGAATGCGTCCGCCACGGCGAATGATTTTGTCGGAGCTGAACGGATTGACCCCGATGACAGGTGCTCTTCCCAAAAGGCCTCCGAATTCCACCATGTCGCCTTCTTTCGCTCCAGGCACAGGGATGACACGGACAGCAGTCGTTTTTTTATTGATCATTCCGATGGCCGCTTCATCGGCAATCATTGCGGAAATGGTGCTGGCAGGTGCGTCGCCCGTGATGGCAATCATGTCAAGACCGACGGAACATACACATGTCATTGCTTCTAACTTGGATAGCGATAATGCGCCTTCTTCAATTCCACGGATCATGCCGTTATCTTCGCTGACTGGGATGAAGGCGCCGCTTAAACCGCCCACATAGGATGAAGCCATGGCACCACCTTTTTTCACCGCATCATTCATTAAGGCAAGGGCGGCAATGGTGCCGTGGGTTCCAACACGCTCAAGGCCAATTTCTTCAAGAATTTCAGCCACACTATCGTTCATCGCATTCGTTGGTGCAAGGGACAAGTCCATTATGCCGAACGGAACGCCTAAACGTTTTGCCACTTCTCGTCCGATCAACTCTCCGGCACGGGTAATTTTAAAGGCGGTTTTCTTGATGATTTCGGCCACTTCTCCCAAATCCGCATCCGGATAACGTTTCAATGCATTGAGTACTACCCCCGGACCGGAAACGCCGACATTGAGTACGACTTCTCCTTCACCGGATCCGAGGAAAGCGCCGGCCATAAACGGATTATCTTCCACGGGGTTGCAGAACACCACCAGTTTTGCGCAGCCAAGGCCGGACTGTTCTTTTGTCAGTTCAGCCGTTTCTTTGATGATTTCGCCCATTTGACGTACAGCATCCATATTGATGCCGGCTTTGGTTGTGCCGACAGAAACGGAAGCGCAAACCCGCTCAGTGGATGCCAAGGCTTCTGGAAGAGCATCAAATAACACTTGATCTCCCTTCGCAATCCCTTTGTGCACAAGGGCGGAATAACCGCCGATAAAATCGATGCCAAGGGTAACGGCGGCGCGGTCCAATGTTTTTGCAAGTTCCACAGCCTGTTCTTTTGTCGCATTGCCTAGAAGATCGGCGATTGGCGTCACGGCAATCCGTTTATTGATGATCGGGATGCCGTATTCTTTTGCCACTTTTTCAGCGGTAGGTTTTAAATCCTTTGCGTAATGGGTGATTTTATCATAGATTTTTTGTTTCATTTTATCGAAATCGGAATCCGCGCAATCCCGTAAATTGATTCCCATTGTCACTGTACGGATGTCCAAATTTTCTGTCCGGACCATCCGGATGGTTTCCAACATTTCATGAATTTCAAAGTTCATGTTTGCACGTCCTTTCACACGCGATGCATTGCCCTGAAAATTTCTTCAAGTTGTACAGTAATGACAACACCGATTGATTTTCCAAGTTCATTGAGTTCCTGCTGCAAGGATTCAAGATCTTTTAAATTTGTCACGTCAATGACCATCATCATGGTGAAGAAATCTTGTAAAATCGTTTGGCTGATATCTAAAATGTTGATGTTTCGATCTGCAAGTACAGTTGTCACTTTTGCGATAATTCCAACCTGGTCTTTTCCGATAACGCTGACAATTGCTTTTCTCATATGTTTCACCTCTATTGATGTAATAAAAAAGAGATTGGTTTCCCAATCTCAAAAGCATAAGAACAATAACGGTATTATCATTCTTCTGTCCTTTTGCCTGAGATTGTGAATCCTTCGGCGCCACAGATGTGGTCTCTCCAGAAGCTGCTCCTGACTGTAGTGTTACCCACAGCATTCATCGCTACACCTATTTAATTCCAATACTAGACGATACTAACACCTTTGTCGAAAATGGTCAACTAAGATACACTGAAATTTTTAAAAATTTTGACCGTAAGGAGGGGGTTGAATGTTTTTTTCCGCTCAAACCGGGAATAAATTTACTAAAGTATGAGTCAGAAAAATGGGTTTGAATCCATTGACAAAAAAATTAATGCGTGATATATTTATCTCGAATTCAAAATAATGAACTTCAAGATAAATATTCATAAATATCTCGGATTCAGAATAAAGTAAATCGGGAGGAATGAAAAATGGCGAAATGGGTTATTGACAAAGCTCACTCAGAAATTGGTTTTGAAGTGAAACATATGATGGTATCAAAAGTGAGAGGGCATTTTGATTCTTATGATGCGGAAATTGAAGCGGACGATTTGACAGATCTTACAAATGCAAAAATTTCATTCGCTTTTGATGTGGCAAGCATCAATACAAAATTGGAAGATCGGGATAATCATTTGAAATCTGCAGACTTCTTTGATGCGGAAAAATATCCTAAAATCACATTCCAATCAACAGAAATCAAGAAAACAGGCGATAGCGAATATGAAGTGACAGGAAACTTGACGATTAAAGATGTCACAAAACCGGTAACATTTGAAGTGGAATTCAACGGTAAAGGAAAAAACCCTTGGGGCTTTGAAGTGTACGGCTTTGAGGCGGAAACAAAAATCAATCGTGAAGATTTCGGACTTACTTGGAACGCAGTGCTTGAAACAGGTGGCGTGCTGGTAGGAAAAGACGTGAAGATTAAAGCCGAATTGGAAGTGAACCCTGCAAACTGAAGTATTATCAATAGCCGATTCCTATTGGAGTCGGCTTTTTTATATGAAGAACCGGCTGTAAGGAGGTGCCGGTTCAAATCAAGCCGAACCACTGTGCAAAAAAAGAGTGGGTGAGAAAACCATCATTTTCTTCATCCACTCTTTTCTTCGTTATTTATTCAATATGCTATGCTTTCTTCCATACACAAAATAGACGAATAAACCAATCAACATCCAAATGAAGCAGGTGAACATTGTGAAGGAAGATAATTGGGTAATCATGAATACGCAAAGGATAAATGACAGAATCGGCACAATTGGATATAAAGGCACTTTGAATCCGTCTTTCAATCCTGGAATTTTCATTTTTCTAACATAGATGACGCCGATGGAAACAGCGGCAAAAGCGACTAAAGTTCCGATATTTACAAGCTCCGCCAATTTATCGATTGGTATGAAACCGGCGAAAATAGATACAAATAGCGCATAAATCCATGTGTTTTTCAATGGAATTTTAAGTCGTGGGTGGATTTCTGACAGCACTTTTGGAAGCATTCCGTCCCGGGCGAAGGAGTACACTAAACGGGTCCCTCCATACATCATCACGAAAATGACCGTCATCATGCTGATTACCGCACCGAGGGAAATGATTCCAAACACCCAATCCAGATTTGCCAATTCCATCGCGTAGGCAACAGGGTTTCCGACATTCAATTCCGTATATGGGACCATTCCCGTTAAAACGAGGGAAACGGCCACATACAAAATTGTACAAATCACAAGGGTTCCGATAATTCCAATCGGCATATTCCGCTGTGGATTTTTGACTTCTTCCGCAGCAGAGGACACGCTGTCAAACCCCAAATACGCAAAAATCACCAATGCCGCACCCGTCAAAATCCCCTTAAAGCCAAACGGAGCGAATGGTTGCCAGTTTTCAGGCTTCACATAAAACACTCCGACGAAAATAAACAGCAAAATGATCCCCAGTTTAATGAACACCATGATTTTATTCAAGCGGTTGGATTCTCTGATCCCCAAAGATAAAATGGCGGCCAAAAGGACGATGATGAAAATCGCCGGCAAATTGATAAAGGTGCCTTCGGATGGATTTAATGGTCCGGACAAAGCTTTAGGTATATGAATTCCAAACCCTTCAATGAGGGATTGGAAGTATGCAGACCAACCGGTTGCCACTGCCGCAACAGCCAGCCCGTATTCCAATAGCAGGCTCCATCCGATAATCCAGGCAATGAGCTCGCCGAAAATGACGTATGAATATGTATATGCGCTGCCGGCAACCGGAATTGCTGAAGACAATTCGGAATAACAAAGGGCGGAAAAAGCGCATACAATCGCCGCGAAAATAAACGAAAAAACAATGGCGGGGCCTGCATGTTCAGCGGCCACCGTACCAGGCAAAATGAAAATTCCTGTGCCGACAACTGCTCCAACCCCAAGAGCGATTAAATCAGAAGCATTCATCGATTTATTAAAATGTGCCGTGCCTTGTTTATTCAACAACTGATCCAATGGTAATTTCCGAAATAATTGATTTTTCATAAACCATCCATTCCTATATTGATATAATAATATTTTGATATTTCTAAAAACGCAAAAGCGGTATAAGTATAACACTTTTTCGCGTTGAAGTGTTGAAGAATCAAAAAGTAATAATTTTTAATTTATTAATAAATTTCTGATAATTATTCAATTCCATTATTATACAAAAATAATGATTTTTTGCCGGGTTTTACATCAAAACATCTTCCGTAATTAAGTTGTCCAACTTTTTGTGGCTTAAACATAACAGTGGGACATGTTTTGATAGAAGTTCTCATAAGATAAGGGAAATGTTATAGAAGAATAAGAGCTGAAAAAAAGGGGATGGGCAGCAATGAATTTGATGATATGGATCGGCTTATTTCTATTGTTGTTCGGGGTTTTAATGGCCAAATGGACATCTTTTTCCTTGGTGATTTCCATCGTCGGTTGCACGGTCATTTTTGGAGGAATCATTCTGCAAGAAAAGCCAAAAATAAAAAAGCCATTAGACGACAATGGCTTTTATTGCAAACGATAAATGACAAAACGT
Organism: Ureibacillus suwonensis; assembly: GCF_042655065.1. NCBI lineage: Bacteria > Bacillati > Bacillota > Bacilli > Caryophanales > Caryophanaceae > Ureibacillus > Ureibacillus suwonensis. Next base: position 8,994 of record NZ_JBHSNQ010000162.1, on the reverse strand, counting down.
TCGTTCCACACTTTTTCGTGAAGTGACGGGATTGGAATCTCCTTCAACTTCTCAAAAGGGGTATAGCGGTTCAAATAATCCAGGTAGTCAAGGGATGGATAATATAAAATCACATCCACCGTATGTTTCTTTTCTTCCGTCGAGCGCATGATATGATGCAGCACTTTCATGAAAATCGGCAAGGAGAAGGGATTAAAAAAATAAAATTTATTTTCCGCCGGTTGGATCTGGTATTCTTCGGCAAGGCAGCAAAGAAAGTGCATTCCTTCTTCCTTTTTCCGGAATTTTTTGCAAAAATGTTCCCGGTTTTTGATCGCTTCTTTGATAAATTGTTCGTTCATATCAATGCCTATGATTGACGCATTGGTTTTGTAATGAAGAAAAATGCCAACTCTCCCCAAACCGCATCCAAAGTCAATAATGGTGTCGTTTTCGTCGATGGTATAATGCTTCAATAATTCCTCCAGGGCGGAATAAGGGGTGGGCTCATAACGGTTGTAATGGGGGGATTGGTAAATGCCGTTTTTTATCCCGCAGGTTTCAATATGAAGAAATCGATCAAATTCCGCATCGTTCATGATAATTTTTCCCCCAACTTTTTTTAAAAATAACGGAACTTTCCGAACGGATCATTGGTTGAACGTTTATGAACATAGTATAATCGAATCAGCAATTGTTTTACATAGTGAGGAGAGCGCATATGTTAAAAAGTTTGTTTGGCCGGAAAAGGGAACCATTGAAAAACAGGGTGGAATTTTGCGTATCGAACGAAGCTTATGCCCATCCGGATGTTTATGATGTGTTGGAACAGCGGGAAGATGTCGTTGTGGAAGATTCGGGTTGCAATTCCTATTGTGAAATTTGCGAGTGTCATTATTATGCCCTTGTCAACGGCGAACCGGTTGTGGCGGACAGCGCCAAAGAATTGCTGGAGAAAATCGAGGAAGAATTGAGTTTAAATCCGATTAAATAGAAAAAAGTGTACGAAAATTGGCGGCCAATGATCCATGGATTGGCCGCTTTTTTTTGATGGGCTTTGAACAATCCGCAAGTAACAGTTCAATCCTTTTTGCATATATCAAAGTGTGAACAAATCTTCTGCAACGGAGGGGAAGTTATGGGATATTATCCCGTGGGCTACGGATTTGAACAGCTCCTGATCGAAGCATTATATTTCTTCGGGATGTTTGTGATCGTCGCATCGATTGTCAGTGTTATTTACGGTTTCATTTATTCTTTTTTGTACGGAGTGGACGTTTAAGGGAGATCCTTAAGCGTTTTTTTAATTCAAAAAAATATGACAAACGCATGAAGATTTCGGGAAAAACCAATTTTTTTAATCAATCTGTTGTAAAATAAAAGATGTAAAAGAAATACTTCTTTTAAGCGTAGTCCTACTATAAATTGGAGGAGAAATCCATGGAACAACACGACAAAGCAGAACGTTTAAAAGTCATGTTGGAGCAAGCGTTCCAACCATTGCATGAAAAAATTGACCGGCTTGAGAATGAAGTGAAAGCTTTGCGGGAGGAGCTAAAGAACGTTGTAAACCCCTCTTCTGACAAGGAATAAATTCTCCCGTATCGCACACATTAAAACTGCAACTTTAACCACATAACCTCTCTTTTCTATGGCTGTCCGCCTCCTTGCGGTACAGCTTTTTTTATGTTAAAAAATCAGAACCACTCGTTATGTAAAAAGTCCTATCAAAAGGATAAAATATATTCATTTCCGTTTTTGATTGAAAAAAAGTTGTGAATGTGGAATTAAAAAAGTGAAAATTAATGAAAAAAATTCGACAAATTTAATAAAATATTTTTTACATTAGAATTTTTATTATCTCCATGTTGTAGTATATTTATATTAAATAGTAAAAAAATCGCACGTTTCCCAGGAATGTTTCAGTAAGAATTGAAGTAAATAGTATTTTGGATATATTTTTTATTTACATAAAGGAGCATTAATCATTTATGAATGAAAATATTTCGAAAAGCTTTGGGCAATCCGATGAAATACAACGATTGCTGCAAGAGTTGAAAGAATTGAGAGAACTGAAATATGCCATAGATAAAACTTCCATCGTCGCAGTTACAGATGCCCAAGGAAGAATTACATATGCAAACGATCTCTTTTGCGAAATCACCCAGTTTTCCCGGGAAGAATTGATTGGCAAAACCCACCGGATCATCAATTCCGGTTATCACCCAAAGGAATTTTTTAAACGGATGTGGAGTGAAATCGGAAGAGGAAATATTTGGAGGGGAGAAATAAAAAATAAAAAGAAAGATGGAACTTATTATTGGGTTCATTCGACCATCATCCCTTTTTTAAATGAAAAGGGAAAACCTTATAAATATATGTCTATTCGAACGGATATCACGAAAGAGAAGGAATTGGAAGAAGAGCTGAAGCAGAGCTACAAAAAATACGAACTGATTGCGGAGCATTCTGATAATTTTGTGGCATTGATCGATGAAGAAGGGAAATTTCACTATATTTCGCCGACCTTCAACCTCCTCTTGCATTACGATTTGAAGACACTGGGACAACAAAATATGTTTGATCTGATCCACATTAAAGATTTGGATTCAATAAAAAGGGAAATTCAAAATTTGTTAAAAAATGGAGGAAGAAAAACTTCAACCAAGCAGGAATTTCGATTGCTCCATGGGGAAGGAAGGTATATCGATGTAGAAGCCAACATTAAAATCATTTATGATGATGAACCTTCTTCGAAAAAATTCATTCTGATCGCCATGAGCGACATCAGCATTCGAAAAGAAGTGGAACAAAATCTTTATCATTTGGCTTATTATGACAGTTTAACGAACTTGCCGAACCGCTCCAACTTTATGAAAGAGCTCCGTTCCTATGTGTTGGATATCCAATTGGCAAAAGAAAAGTTTGCCCTATTGTTCATCGATTTGGATAATTTCAAGCTGATCAATGATCAACAGGGACACGACATAGGGGATCTGGTCATTGTGAATGCGGCCAACAACATCAAAGGAGCAATTCGCGAGAAAGATGTTGTGGCAAGGATGAGCGGCGATGAATTCATTGTTCTGTTGAAAGGGATAGAGAATGAAGAAGATACGATGAACATTGTGCGCAAAATTATGGAGAAGTTTCGATTACCGATCCATTTGAATGGAAAAGAGTATGCCATCACTTGCAGTATTGGTATTGCGTTTTATCCCGAACACGGCAAGAGTCCTGAAGAACTGATAAAAAATGCGGATGCGGCACTATCTGAAGTGAAGAGAAACAGCAAAGACAACTATGCCATCTACGACAGGCAATTGGAAAATGTGTCACTGGAACGCCGCATTATCGAAAACGCCATGAGAAAAGGATTGAACGAACATCAATTCTTTTTGGAATATCAACCAAAAATCAATATTCAAAATAATCAGCTGGTTGGAGTGGAAGCGCTTGTCCGCTGGAATCATCCGGATCTGGGGGCGATACCACCTGGAAAATTTATTTCCCTTGCTGAGGCGACCGGATTGATTGTGCCGCTGGGAGAATGGATTTTAAAAGAAAGTTGCCGACAAGGAAGAGAGTGGCAAAATAAGGGGTTTGGACAATTGATCGTGGCTGTTAATGTATCCGTTCGTCAATTGCAAGATCCGAATTTTGTCCAACAAGTGGAACAAATATTAAAAGATACAGGGTTTAATCCAAAACTATTGGAACTTGAATTGACCGAAAGCATCCTTGCCGATTTGAACAGCATCATCCCGGTGTTGAATCGCCTGCGGAACATGGGCATCCAAATTTCCGTAGATGATTTTGGCACGGGATACAGCTCGTTGAGTTATATCAAGCATCTTCCTGTTGACACGTTGAAAGTGGATGCATCTTTCGTGAAAGACATCCATAAAAACGAGGAAAGCAAAGCGATTGTGAAAGCCATCATCAACCTTGCGAATACAATCGGTTTAAAAGTGATTGCGGAAGGGATTGAAAATGAGGCGCATGTGATAACGCTACGAAATGATGGATGCATGTTTGGACAGGGATTTTATTATAGCCGTCCGCTGAAAAAGGAAGAATTTGAAGAGTTTGTCCAAAGTAGAGGCTTCATTCCGTCATAAACTTATAAAACCCGGTTTTTCATATTAAATGAAATTCTCCTGCTCATGGATTGGCAGGAGAGTTTTTTTTTGATTCAAAATTTATATGACGATAATATTTTTTATGGAGAGACGGTTTCTAAATTTGAATATCTGCCAATATTGAAAGGGAATGGATCAAAAAATTTAACAATAAATACTATTATTGAAAAACAGTTCATCAAACAGCAATTCTCCATGAAAATTAATCATAATTTATCGAAATATTCTTTTAACAATTAATCATAAAAGTATTATACTATTTTAATAACAGAAATATTTTTCTGAATATTCGACAAAATAATTGGGGGCTTTACATTATGACAGAAATCACTATAGAGTTAACCGATAGTCCAAAAGAAAAGCCATCTGCGGACGAGCTTGGCTTTGGGCACTATTTTACAGATCACATGTTTATCATGGATTATACAGAAGGGAAAGGGTGGCATGATCCACGCATTGTCCCTTACCAAAAAATTTGCTTGGAGCCATCCTGCATGGTGTTCCATTATGGACAAACAGTGTTTGAAGGGTTGAAAGCGTACCGCACACCAGACGGAGGCGTTCAACTATTCCGTCCGGACGCGAACTTCAGACGCTTGAATCATTCAAACGAACGTCTTGTCATTCCACCGGTGGACGAAGAACTTGCATTGGAAGCGCTCAAAAAATTGGTGGATGTGGACCGTGATTGGGTACCTGATGCACCAGGCACATCTTTATACATCCGTCCATTCATTATTGCAACGGAACCATTCTTGGGTGTTCATCCATCCAAAAACTACTTATTCATGATTATCATGTCTCCAAGTGGTTCTTACTACAAAGAAGGTATCAATCCGGTGAAAATTTTGGTGGAAGAAAAATATGTCCGCGCCGTTGTGGGCGGTACCGGAGAAGCGAAAACCGGCGGTAACTATGCAAGCTCATTAATCGGACAACTCAATGCGGAAAAAGAAGGATACGCTCAAACATTATGGTTGGATGGTGTTGAGAAACGCTATATTGAAGAGGTTGGAAGCATGAACATCTTCTTCAAAATTGATGGCAAAGTGATCACACCTGCTCTTACAGGAAGCATCTTGCCAGGTATTACGCGCGACTCTATGATCAAAGTGTTGAAATCCAAAAATATTCCAGTGGAAGAGCGCCGCATTACCATTGACGAAGTAATAGAAGCTGCTGATAAGGGTACATTGGAAGAAGTGTTCGGAACTGGTACAGCTGCAGTAATTTCTCCAGTTGGGGAGTTAAAATATTTGGATAAACACATTGTCGTAAATGACGGCAAAATCGGTGAAGTATCTCAAATGTTGTATGATACATTGACAGGCATCCAATACGGAAAAATGGAAGATCCATTCGGCTGGACTGTACGTGTTTAATATCTTTTAACTTTGGGCTCGCATCTAATGATTAGGTGCGAGTTTTTTCATCCGTCCGATCGTATGGCTATTATTTTGCAAAGATTGACCATAATGGCTTAAGGATTGACTATTATCGTATATCAAGGACGTCCGTTTTCCATTGGATAAAGAACTTAAGTAGAGAGGAGTCTTCAAATGCCTGGGATACCAATTTATCAAGTCGATGCTTTTGCAAGCGAACCCTTTAAAGGAAATCCGGCTGCGGTTGTTCCTCTTACGGAATGGCTTCCGGACAACGTGATGCAGCAAATAGCGGCGGAAAACAATTTATCGGAAACGGCTTTTGTAGTACATCGCCAAAAGGAAGAATACGAATTGCGGTGGTTTACGCCAAAAACGGAAATCGATTTGTGTGGACATGCAACCTTGGCAACGGCCTTTGTTGTGTTCAACTATCTGAATCCATCGGTTGCTGTAGTGAAGTTTCATACAAAAAGTGGAATGTTGACCGTTACAAAGGAAAATTCATTGCTGACGATGACGTTCCCATCCCGGGAAGGAACAGCTTGTGACGTTCCGGAAGCATTGGTGAAAGGATTAGGGAAAAAACCGAAAGAAGTCTTTTTGGCCCGCGATTATTTGGCGGTGTTTGAGACGGAAGAAGATATAAGGAGATTGGAAATCAATGTGGAAGAATTAAAAAATTGGATGCCTTTGGAGTGATTGCCACAGCAAAGGGGAAAGAGGCGGATTTCGTTTCCCGATTTTTTGCACCAAAAGCCGGGATTCATGAAGATCCGGTGACCGGTTCTGCCCACTGCACCCTTGTCCCTTATTGGAAAAAGATTTTAGAGAAAAAGGAATTTGTGGCATTGCAGCTGTCTGAACGGGGAGGAAAACTGTTTTGCAAAGATGAAGGGGAACAGGTCAAAATTTCCGGCGAAGCGGTTGTCTATTTGGAAGGAAAAATTTATATCAGATGAAATAGAAAGCGAGTCAGGGTGGAAAAGGAAAAACTTTTCACCGTGGCTCTTTTTTATTACCCTTGGGCAAATAGACTATTGAAAAAATAAGGGAACAAAATCTATAATTATTAAAAGTTTACATTCCGTCTGGAAGGGATGGGGAAAGTGAAAATCCGTGCGTTCATTTTGGCCGTTGTTGCAATGTTGCTTGTTGCTTGCAGCGATGGGGAGAAGACAACGAAAAATATGATTCAGCAAAAAGATTTTTCCGATGGGGATCACTTGTTAAAGGCGGTGGTGGGCGATAAAAGCTTTTATTATGAATACTCCGCGGAAAAAGGGAAATTTTTAAGAGTATGGGTTGAACGGTATGAATATGGGAAGTTGGCTGAGAAGGCTGGTGGCGTTGGAATTGGAATGACGGAAGATGCCAAGGGGGAAATGTTATTCTACTTTCTGGAAGATTCCGAATGGGACAATTTTTACTTGCGCAAAGTGATCACAGATGAATCGGGCTATGCCGTTTCAAACAGTCAAATTCCCAAACCGGACGAAAAGCTGGGTGCGGGAACATGGGGTCCGGTCATTAACGACAAAATGGAATTTACCGAAGACATGGTGTTGGGATATATGGCGTTTTTTGAAGCGGATGACGGAAATTCTGTGAGTTTCAGAACAAACGTGACAGACCCGAAAGAATTCATTGAAGAAAATGGGGATGTTCCTCTTCTTTACTTGATTCGGGCTTCTTTGTCGGACGAAGATGAATGGGATTGGAACAATGAAACAGGAAAGGAATGACGGAATGAAACCTTCAGAAAAGACGTTGAGAATTTGCGAAAAAGGGCACCGTTTTTATAAGAGCAGCGATTGCAACAGCTGCCCTGTTTGCGAGGCGGAACGGAAACCAAAGGAAGGCTTCCTTGCCAGTTTATCCGCCCCGGCAAGAAGAGCGTTGGAAGGGAAAGGCATCACATCGGTGGAAGAACTCTCGGACTACACGGAAAAGGAAATCATGTCCCTTCACGGCGTGGGGAAAACCGCGCTTGTGAGAATGAAAGAGGCATTGGACGAAGCGGGATTGAGGTTCAAAGAAGAATGAAACAGACTGCCTTACGGATTTTTTGAAACTTTTTGCAATGTTTGGGCGTAAATAAATGAAATAATTTCCGATTGAGGTGGATCAGAATGAAAAAATATCTTGTATTTATCATCAGTTTCATTCTTCTTTATGCCGTTTTCCAACTTTTCTCCGGTTTCATTTTGACAATCCTTAATACGCCAAACTTCTCAACCGGGGCTTCAACTCAAACGGTCACATTCGGTGAGACTTCCAAGTGGTCGTTTCTGTTAATGACGATCGCTGCATCCGTCGCCTTTTTTGTATCCACAAAATTTCAGAGAGGTTGAAGACATTTGGAACTTTTTCAATTAAAGAAATCCATTTCCACACTAAACGAACAGGAAGCAAAAAGCCTGCTGCATTTACTGTTGATACGTTCGGAATACGGAGACTTTCCGGAATTTGTGCGGTCTGTAAAAGAAACGCTTATGAAAAGAATGGAGACACCGGCCGGGAAAAATGTGCATACCGTACATATTGTATTTGGTAGCTCCGCGGCAGGCAGCTTGAGATATGCTTTTCAGGATACACCATACGAACAAACGGAGGAAATCATCGAAGTGCCAGATAACTTGGCGGAAGGTCCAATACATCATCTTCACACTGCGGAAGGGTTTGAGCGACGGTATCAGTGGTTGAAGGAAAACTACCGGTGGGAAAAGGACCAAGCAGAGTGGTACAAAAACAACATGCAACAAGCCTTTGAAAAGATCAGTTCGATTCCTCCGGAGCAGCGGGTGGTCATTTGGACTGGTGAAAATGCCAGTGAAGGGACGGGCCTTCGATTTTCGCTCTACTTATTGAAGGAAAAAACGAATGAAATGTCTGTTTTGAATACGTATGATGCCTATCACAAGTTTTACAATGGAATGCATGAAGATTTTCCTCGGCATACGGGAGAGTTGTCCCCTGAGCAGTTGCTCCTTTTTTATGAACTTGGGGAGCTTGAGGAATTGACGGAAGAACAGCGACAGGCTTATGCGAAAGAAGGGGAAGAATGCTTGCATTCCGATGCAGTGTTGCGGACTTACAATAAAGGCCAAATTTTCGGTGCGGAAAACCATCGGGATGATGCATTGATCATCGGAAAGATGAAGAACCTACAGGGCAATAAGAAATTCATTAAAGCAGCAAGAGTCATTGGAGAGGTGCTTGGCCACCTGGATCAATATACAAGCGATGAATGGATTGAGTATCGCTTGCGCCAGTTAATTGCACAAGGAAAAGTGGAGTATCAAGGTGAACTCCGCGCAATGAGATTTTATGAAGTGAAATTGAAGGAAGCATTCGTTCAATAGGGGGCTGTCCAGAAAGTCGAACACTTTCTGAACAGCCTTACTTTTTATAGTAATATTCTCTTAAAAACTTTCCCTAGAGTGGTCACAAAACGCTCCTTCTCTACGCAATTTATCTGCGGCGAA
>NZ_JBHSNQ010000161.1:0-13582 GCF_042655065.1 Ureibacillus suwonensis | reverse complement strand
AGTGACTTCCTCCTTATGGATTTTTGTGGTTTGGTCACTTCAAAATTCTACAAATAAGGGGTGAAGTCCTTTTTTATGCTTTAGAAAACCTTATGACTCTTGGGTTGAAAAATGTGCAAAATGCTCATTATAAAAATCCCCAACTAATTATTTTCTTAAAACCCCCATTTCTATTTTCGGGAGGTTGCTTTTTAATTTGCTTGCTTAGTTCTTTCTTTCTATTCCAAAAATTTATGGGAATAGCAAATCACACTTAATGCCACTGAATACATAAACGGTGAGTATGTATTATCTATTGCTAAAGATAAAGTATTAGCAGCTGATAATACAAAAAATGAATATCTACCTGCATATAACTCTGGTGTAATCAAAGTAGACGATCAAGATAGACCAACTATTGCTAGTGTGCAAAAAGTTCATGCTTCACAATACAAAGTAAAATTCTCTGAACCTGTTAAAAGCCTTACTGGTGCTAACTTCAGTGCTAAATATGTTGCAGATGGAACAACTTTAAGTGTAGGTACTACAGGTACAGAAGATATTGTTCTTGATACAACTGATTGACAACTTAAAGGTGAACTATTGGTTAACCTAAATACAGCAGTTAAGTCTAATAAAGAAATCGAATTAAAATTAGTAGGAGCTGTAGACTGGAATAACAATCTTTTATCACCAAACCCAGCATCTATTGCACTTACTAAAGGTGAAAGTGATGGCAAAGCTCCAGAAGTAACTGATATTACAGTAATTAACCCACAAAAATTAGAAATCAAATTTAGTGAAGAAGTTGTAAAATTCGGCACTGCTGCAGTTACTGTTTCTGGAAAAACGGTTACTAAAGTGGAACAAGATAAAAATGATAAAACTAAGTTTATCATTGAGCTTATTTCACCATTATCAGTTGGTTATGGAAATGTATCAATTGATGCAGACGCAATTATTGACCTTTCTGGTGAAGGTATTAAAGCATTTAGTAAAGCAATTCAAGTAAAAGAAGATACTGAAGCTCCAGAATTAACATCTGCTGTAATTCAAAAAGATGGTAGAGATGGTTACGAATATTTAGTAGTTAAGTTTAACAAAGATGTATACAAAAATAGTAATTTTTCATCTGGACGTATTTATCAAAATAGTAATAATCAGTAATTTTTATAAGCCTATTTACTCCTATACATTAGGAAAAACGTAGGTGGTTCATTAAAATTATTTTTGAATTTCCACCCGGAAATGCCCCTGAATCATAGTATTTTATGAAAATATTGGTAGATTTCTGATAAAACGTGTTGTATAATGTCAAGTAAAGAGAAACATTGGATGTGAATGAAACATTCACAAAGGGAAATGGTTCTCTTTTTTTTTTGTTGAATCTTGAACGATTAGTGCGAAATTCCTGGACTTTCTTACTGAAAATAACTAAGAAAATGGTGCGATTGATACAAGAGAAATATATAATATAATATTGTATAGAAAGTTTCGTTTTAACGATATGGAAATTTTAATCAAAACTCATAAATTGTTCCAATATTTCGAGTAGACAGAAAATTCTTCATTTCACATTTCCATTGTTCTTACGGTAGTAATATTCGCAGCTCCGCGGATTGTTATATAGAGGCTCGTTATGTGATGGGATTTGTCGAAACGGATGGGTTTTGACCAATCCGTAAGCATCCTTGGTTTAGTGGACAGGCCTTATTTAAGATCACTACCGCCGCTGTGGGTTCAGCCACCGATTTTATAGAAAACTAAAAAGGTTTGCCTTTGCTCAATAAAAACACTCGAAACCCGTTTAACATAAATAACGAAAAAGAAGTTTCAAAGGTTTCAAAATGGTCAATAAAAATACAAAACGCTGCTCATCATTGTGGATCAACATGATGAGCATTGATTTCATATAAACAAAGCCGGGTTCAGAAGTCTGTTCAATGGATGACACCAGCTTTTCGACATAACACCAATCCGCAACCTGAACATCCACCATCGTCAAATATGAATTACGGTTACACAAAGAAATAAATGAAATAATTAACAAGGGAAACCGGTTGAAATAAATGATAGAATGAATTAATCACTTGAATTCACATTCTATGAACGAACATTGGGTGCATGTTCAAGCGGTTTACTAGTAGCATAAGATATCCTATTAAAACACTTGAAATGCTCGGTTATACATATCAAAGACATCTAAGAATATCGCATAATCTACACCTTTGAAATTTATTAGAAAGAAGGTTGACTTTTTATGAGCTATCAAAAGCGTTATCTCCTATTTTTTACCATCGATTCATGCATTGTCCTATCAGCAATCTTTATCAGCTATTGGCTGCTGCATCCGACACTGAATGTCTATGACAACAAATTAATATTACTCAGTGCCATAACGCTTTTGATCAGTCATCACATTGCGGCTTACTTTTTCCATTTATACGACCGGATGTGGAGTGTGGCTTCGGTCCGGGAACTCCTTATCATTTGTGTTGCGGTGACCATTTCTGTAATGACCGCCAGCTTCATGCAATACATCATCAATCATGATGTTTATTTCCGTGTGATGATGGTCACATGGATGCTGCATATCATTTTGATTGGCGGATCCCGTTTTATTGTCCGAATGCTCAATGACCGGGAATCCTTCCGAAGAGTGGACAACTTGAAACGGGTTTTGATTGTGGGGGCAGGACAAGGCGGCGCGATGCTCATCCGCAACTTGAAACGGGCACCGAATCCGGAATATCGGCCAGTTGCGATTGTGGATGACGATCCGAAAAAACAACATTTAAAAATCCTGGACGTCACAGTGAAGGGCACAACCCGCGATATACCCGAAATTGTTAAAAAATACAATATCGAGGAAATTTTTATCGCCATTCCATCATTAGGACGTTTTGGCATCAAAAGTATATACGACCGTTGTGCTAAAACAAATGCGAAAGTGAAAATCATGCCGAATATTGAAGATGTCATGACGGGGAAAGTGTCCGTCAGTGATATGAAAGAAGTGAACATCGAGGATTTGCTTGGCCGGGATGAAGTCAAACTCGACATGAATGCCATTTCGAAAAAATTGACGAATAAAACCATCCTGATTACAGGCGCTGGGGGCTCCATCGGTTCTGAAATTTGCCGGCAAGTGATGAATTTCAATCCGAAAAAATTGATATTGTTAGGCCATGGGGAGAACTCCATCTACACCATCTTGATGGAGTTAAAAGAAAAACATGGAAACAGTCAAACCGAATTAATCCCGGTGATTGCGGATATCCGGGATCGCAGACGGATGTTTGAAATCGTCAAACAATATAAACCGGATGTGATATACCATGCGGCGGCCCATAAACATGTGCCGTTGATGGAATACAATCCGACCGAAGCGGTTGAAAACAATATTTTTGGTACGAAAAATGTGGCGGATGCCGCCCATGAGTATGGCGTGAAAAACTTTGTCATGATTTCGACGGATAAAGCCGTCAACCCGACAAACGTGATGGGAGCATCGAAACGCATCGCTGAAATGGTGGTCCAGGACTTGGCAAAACGGAGCAACACCAATTTTGCAGCGGTACGTTTCGGGAATGTACTAGGTTCCAGAGGCAGTGTGGTGCCTCGATTCAAGGCGCAAATTGCCAAAGGTGGACCGGTCACGGTGACACATCCGGACATGACAAGATACTTCATGACCATTCCGGAAGCATCGCGGCTTGTACTCCAGGCCGGCGCGCTGGCAAAAGGCGGAGAAGTGTTCGTATTGGATATGGGTGAACCGGTCAAAATTGTGGACTTGGCGCGAAATCTCATCCACTTGTCCGGATTCACGGAAGATGAAATCAAAATTGAATTTACCGGCATCCGTCCGGGTGAAAAAATGTATGAAGAGTTGCTCAATCCGGAAGAAATCCAGGAAGCATCCATCTTTCCGAAAATCCATGTCGGCAAAGCCCACTGCATGGAACATCATCAGTTGATGATGCTATTGGGGCAATTAAAAACATTGAAAAATCCTGACGAGATCAAACGAATTACGATTGATGTGGCAAATAAAAAATGGGATCTTGTTCAGGAACAAGATGAAATCCACTATACACCGACTCAATTATCCATTATTTAATTGTAGGAAAGGAAGCTATGTATCATGACAGAAAGAATTTATCTCTCTTCACCCCATATGAGCGATGAAGGGTACGAAATGCAGTATGTAAAAGAAGCTTTTGAGACCAATTGGATTGCTCCATTAGGAGAGAATGTCAATCAATTTGAAAAGGAACTTGCGGAAAAAGTGGGCTCAAAAGCTGCGCTAGCGCTTTCATCCGGAACCGCCGCGATGCATCTTGCATTAAAGGCGGCTGGAGTGGGTGAAGGAGATATTGTATTCTGTCAATCCCTTACCTTTGCAGCGACATCCAATCCGATCATCTACCAGCATGCGATTCCGGTTTTCATTGACAGTGACCCGGAAACTTGGAATATGTCGCCGGAAGCTTTGGAAAAGGCCTTTGAAAAATATCCAAATGTGAAGGCCGTCATTGTAGTCCACCTATATGGCTTATCGGCAGATATGGATAAAATTTTAGAGATTTGCCGTAGACATAATGTACCAATTATTGAAGATGCTGCCGAGTCTTTGGGCGCATATTACAAAGGGAAACATACAGGTACTTTTGGCGATTACGGAATCTTCTCATTCAATGGCAATAAAATCATTACCACATCCGGTGGCGGAATGCTTGTTTCCAATCATGTGGATAAAATTGAGAAAGCGCGATTCTGGTCCACCCAATCCCGCGATCAGGCAAGACACTATCAACATAGCGAATTGGGATACAACTACCGCATGAGCAACGTGCTTGCCGGAATTGGCCGCGGCCAGTTGAAAGTGTTGGATGACCGGGTGGCGAAGAAAAAATATATCTTTGAATTTTATAAGAGGGAACTGGGCGGACTGGACGGCATCGAGTTCATGCCCATCCACGAATGGAACGAACCCAACTATTGGCTCAGCGCCATCCAATTGACGGGCGATATCCGGCCAATCGACCTCATTGAAGCGTTGGAAAAAGAAAATATTGAATCAAGACCTGTATGGAAACCAATGCATTTGCAACCGTACTATGAAAAATATGATTATATCCATCTTGGAACGGATGTCGCAGCGAAATTATTTGAAAACGGTGTTTGCCTGCCGTCTGATACGAAGATGACGGATGAGGATTTGAAAAGAGTGTGTGGAACGATTAAGGAGTTGTGGAAAAAAAGATGAATTCGAAAGGTGGAATTTATAAAAGATTTATAAAGCGACCGATGGATTTTATATTATCTTTGATTGCCATTATCGTATTGAGTCCAGTTTTCTTAATCGTCGCACTCCTTGTCAGAATCAAATTGGGAAGCCCGGTGATCTTTAAACAACAACGGCCCGGACTGAATGAAAAAATCTTTACAATGTACAAATTCCGCACGATGACGGATGAGCGGGATGAAAATGGAGAACTGCTTCCTGACAGTGTGAGATTGACGAAGTTTGGTCGTTTATTACGTTCCACATCATTAGATGAACTTCCAGAATTATTTAATATTCTTAAAGGGGATATGTCATTAATTGGCCCAAGACCATTAGCAGTTCAATATCTGCCTTATTATACAGAAGAGGAAAGAAGAAGACATTCTGTAAGACCAGGATTATCAGGATTAGCGCAAGTAAATGGGCGAAATAATACAACTTGGGAAAAAAGATTTTTTTATGATTTGAAATATGTTGATAACATAACTTTCTTAGGTGATATGAAAATTGTTTTAAGTACAATCGTTAAAATATTTAAACGAGAAAACATAGGAGAACGTGGTGTTGACTCCCCACCAGATTTTCATATTTATAGAAAAAATATAATGGAGAGTGAAAAAGTAAATGAATATAAAAGGTAAAATTGTAACTTTACGAGCAATGGAAGAAGAAGATCAAGAATTATTAAGAGAAATGATAAATGATCCTGAAATTGAAAAAATGGTAGGGGGATACTCATTCCCTGTTTCAAAAATACAACAAAGAAAATGGTTCGAATCAAATATAAATTCGCAAAACAATCTTCGGTTAATAATCGAAACAGAAGAAGACGGCGCAATAGGTTTTGCAAATATTGTAAATATTGACTGGAAGAATAGATCTGCTTTCCATGGAATTAAAATTGCAAGAAAGCAGTTCAGATCAAAAGGGATAGGAACAGATACAGTAATGGCTGTTATGAAATATGCTTTTGAAGAATTACAGCTAAATCGTTTAGATGGAACTATTATCGATTATAATGAAGCTTCAAAAGCTTTATATTTAAAAAAATGTGGATGGAAAATTGAAGGGGTCCGTAGAAAAGCTGTTTTTAAACAAAATGCATATCATGATGAATTAATTGTTGGTATTTTGAGAGAAGAATATGAAGATTTAATAAAAGAAACTAGATACTGGGATAATTGATATGATTAAGGAAATTGGAAGCGAATTTTGGCTCGAAAATTTAAATTATAATTTAAGAATAAACAATACTCCGAGTTGGTTAGAAAACTATGGAGATATTATTTTTACATCATCAGGTAGAGGGGCAATCAGTTTATTACTAAAACAGATATCCCCTCATTACAAAACGGCTTTATTACCAGCTTATATTTGTGATTCAGTAATATCACCTTTCATTGAACATGGATATACGTGCTTTTTTTATGATGTTGAAAAAGATTTATCACCAATCATAAATGAAGAAATATACAAAAACATCGGTATATTTTTTCATATGGGTTACTTCGGTTTTTCTACCAATTCTAGTCTACTGGATATTATTCAGCATTTTAAAAAAACATCCACTGTAATTATAGAAGATGTAACACATACATTATTCTCTGATTTTGAAAGATTTAAAGAAAATGATTTTTATATAGGTAGTATACGAAAATGGTTTGGAATTCCTAGTGGTGGATTCTTAGCATCATCAACAAAAAAAATAAAAAAGACGGAATTGATTGATGAATTAAATGATAATGAATTTACATTATTAAGAAAAGAAGCTTTAATTTGCAAAAGAAATTATATTGAAAGTAACAATTCGGGATTGAAAAATATTTTTTTAAAGCTTTTTTCAGATGCTGAGGAAATTTTAGATAAAGATTTTACACCTTACGCAATAGATGACTTATCAATGAAAATAATAAAGTCATTAAACAGCGAATCATTAGTGATGAGACGACGGGAAAATTTTCTGACGTTGGTAGAAGGATTAAAGAAAATTGATTATTTACAACCTCTATTCAGTTATTTAGGAAAAAATGAATGCCCATTGTTTTTCCCGATTTTGATAGAACATAATAGGGATGAGATACGTAGGAAATTAATAAATGAACAGATTTATTGCCCTATTCATTGGCCAATTCCAATTGAAGTTAGAAAAGGGAATAACCCAAATGCAATAAAAATTTATAATTCTATTCTATCTATCCCTTGCGATCAAAGATATGATATGAATGATATGAAAAGAATAATAAATGTATTATCGAATATTTGAAATGAAATTCTCTTGAATATGGAAGTGGAGATGTATGAAAGAAATTCACGAAAGCAATAGAATTACT
This sequence comes from Ureibacillus suwonensis, assembly GCF_042655065.1. Classification (NCBI taxonomy): domain Bacteria; kingdom Bacillati; phylum Bacillota; class Bacilli; order Caryophanales; family Caryophanaceae; genus Ureibacillus; species Ureibacillus suwonensis. The sequence goes on along the minus strand of NZ_JBHSNQ010000161.1, from coordinate 5,980 downwards.
GACTTTGAACTGACAGTAATTACTATGAATGAATTGGATAAGTGGGAACAGATAGTTAAAAGTTTTGATACCTATGATGTTTATTATCTTCCTGAATATGTAAAAGCATTTGAAATGCATGGTGATGGAGAACCGAATCTAGTTTATTATCAAGATGGGCAAATTAGAGCTTTAAATGTTGTAATGAAAAGAGACATAGCTGAATCTCCATTATTTAACACAAAAATACCTCCCCAAACATATTTTGACTTTGCAACTCCATATGGATATGGAGGATTTCTGATAGAAGGTAATATAAACCAGTTAAGTATTGAAAAATTAAATAATGAATATACAAATTACTGTAAAAATCAAGGGATTGTTTCTGAATTCGTTCGTTTCCATCCTGTACTGAATAATTGCGATTCTTTAAAAGAGATATATGATATAACTCGATTAGGTAAAACAATTACTATGTATTTAGATTCTAGAGAGACAATCTGGAATTTAATATCGAGTAAAAATAGAAATGTAATTAGAAAAGCTAAAAAGTCAGGTGTAGAAATTTATTGGGGAAGAGATCAAAAATTATTTAAGGAATTTATTAAATTATATAACGCCACAATGGATAAGGATAATGCAGACCAATACTATTATTTTGGTGAAGAGTTTTATAGCAGTATATTGAACGATTTAAAATATAATAGTTTAATATTCTACGCAGTTTATCAAGAGAAAATTATAGCAATGTCGATTATTTTATTTGCTAATCAACAGATGCATTATCATTTATCCGGATCAGACCGAAATTTTCAACATTTAGCACCTACAAACTTGCTGTTATATGAGGCAGCATGTTGGGGTTGTGAGAATGGATATAGAACATTCCATTTAGGTGGGGGACTTGGTAGTCAGGAAGATAGTTTGTATAAATTTAAAAAAGCCTTTAACAAAAATTCCAATACTTTTTTTTCGATTGGAAAGAAAATATTCAATGAGGAAAAATATAATCAACTATTAAATATAAGAAAAAATTTGGAGAGTTTAAATGAGGCTTCGAACTTTTTTCCATTATATCGTAAAAATTAAGTGACATGAAAATATAACAATAAATAATTAAGTTGTAAATGAATTTCTTAAAAAATAATAAATTTTTGATGAATAGTAATATTACAATATTACTATTTAAAACGGAGAATGGAATATGAAGATTTTATATGTTACAACAATTTCTAATACAGTAAATGGTTTTTTAATTCCTCATATTAAAATGTTAATTGAAGAAGGTCATGAAGTCCATTGTGCCTTTAATATTGTTCAAGAGGTGAATGAAGAGTTAAATAAAATGGGATGCAAAATATATGATATAGAATTCCAGCGTTCTCCTTTAAGTAAAGAAAATATAAAAGCCTATAAAAAATTAAAAAAACTAATTCATCAAGAAAAATATGATATTGTCCATACCCATACTCCTGTTGCTTCGGCATGTGTAAGACTTGCTTGTAAAAAGTTAAGTGAAGTTAAAGTTATTTATACAGTACATGGTTTTCACTTTTTTAAAGGCGCTCCAATTAAAAATTGGTTAATCTTTTATCCTATTGAAAAATGGTTATCTAAATATACGGATTGTATTATTACAATTAATAATGAAGATTATAATATTGCTAAAGAAAAATTTAATTCAAAATATGTAAAGATGATAAATGGAGTAGGCATCAATACTTCAAAGTTTACGCCTCAAACATTGAGTAAAAAGATAGAATTAAGGAAAGAATATGGTTACTCTGAAAAGAATTTTATATTGATTTTTGTTGGGGAACTTAATCGTAATAAGCATCAGGATTTGTTAATAAAAACTGTTTATAAATTGAAAGATAAAATTCCAAATATGAAATTATTACTTGTCGGAAATGGGAATATGTTTGAAAAGTATAATAAATTAGTATGTAAATTGGGATTGGAAGAATATGTAGAATTTTTAGGTTATCGTAGTGATGTTCCCAACCTTATGATAATATCTGATATTGCAGTTTCTTCTTCAAGAAGAGAAGGTTTACCTGTAAATGTTATGGAAGCAATGGCAACAGGATTACCTTTAATTGTAACCAATTGTAGAGGTAATCGAGATTTGGTGAAAAACGGTAAGAATGGTTATTTAATCGAGATTGACGATGTGGATAGTTTTGTGAATAAAATTGAGGAACTTTATGTTTCAAAAAATACTAGAGAAAACTTTGGAAAAGAGAGTAGAAAAAATATAGAAAAATATGAATTGAAGAATGTCCTTGGAGAGATGAAAAATATATATTCTAAGTGTCTATATAATTAAACACTTGTAAAACTACAAATATTTAAGGAGAAATTTATGTGATTGTTAAAGAGGCTAACATAATAACAGATATTAATAAAAATAAAGATCAGATATCGATACTAACTATCACATTATTCTTATTGGCTATTTTTTTAAATCAAACATTTATTTTTTATGGTATAAATACTTCGTTAGCGGATATTTTTTGTATTTTGACGTTATCCTTAATAGTAAATAAATTAGTGATTCCAATTAAACATTTAGCTTTTTTTATTGTATTATCAATTAGTGTTTTTATAAGTTCAACTTTTTTTGTTCCAATAACACTTGGTTATCATCCTGAAATAAAATCGGTTTTTAGTAATTATATAAAATTAGCTATGGTCTTTTTGTACTTTATAATTGGTTATAATATAGCCAAATTAAAAGCAATAGATAAAGTGATAAAGTGGTATTCTATCGTTGCATTTTTTTGTGCAATTATTGGAATTGTGTGGAGTTTTTTGAAAATAAATTTTCTTTCAGAGATTTTATTTTTTGGTGGAACAAGATTCAGGGGATTTTTGAATGACCCTAATTATTTTTCAATTATACAGATTACAGCATTAGCTTACTTAAGTAGAACTGTAAAGACAAAATGTAAATTTATTATTTGGATAGTATTTATTCTATCTGTAGTAACAACCGGTTCTAAAACTGGTATGGTTACTTTAGTAATTTATGCAAGTATAAGATTTATTGAATATTTAATATCAATAAAAAATAATTTGCAAAAAAATTTATTGAAAGTTCCAATATTAATACTTTTATTATTAATTATTATTCCAATTTTGACATTTAGTTACCAAACAATTTTTCAAAAATTATCTGTTACATTTCCTGTTTTTTTAAGAATTGAGAGTGTTTTTTTTGATTTTTCTTCATCTATAACAGAAAATGGCTCTGGAAGATTAGTCACATGGGAAAATGCTATAAAATTAATTTTGCTATCTCCTATTTTGGGAATAGGTGTTGGAACTTATTCAGGATTAGCCAATACTTTGTTTGGTTCCGTGTCGATTGCTCATAATACTTATCTACAATTAGCTGTTGAATGGGGGTTACCACTAGCATTAGTATTTTTTATTTATGTTATTTCAATTTTATGGATAAGTTACAGAAAACAAAAGATAAAAAATACAGTAAATACAATAAGTATTTTGAGAGATATAATAATTATTTTGCTAATTGGTTCCATGGCAATTTCTTTAAATAATGCACGAATGTTTTGGTTGTATTTTGGTTCACTTGTTTATTCTGTTTTTTTTCATAAAAGAGAGAAATAAATTACTTCAAATTATTATATATAGTTGATTTTAACCGTTAAATTATTTTAATTTCAACTAAAGTAGTATAAGCTGAATAATTATTAAGTTATGTGTAAGGAGTTGTATATAACTTCTAATAAAGTTTATGCAGAAAATTAATTTCCGAATGAAAGGAAAGTTATGATTAATGAAGGTTACTGTTGCAATACCATTTTATAATAATGAGGATACTCTAGAGTTTGCAATAAAATCTGTTATAAATCAGACATATACAGATTGGTTATTGTTATTGATTAATGATGGTTCTACTGATTCTTCTATGGAAATAGCAAAAAAATATCTATCTGAAAAAGTAAAACTGATTGATGATGGATTAAATAAAGGATTAATTTACAGATTAAATCAAGCCATTGATATGACAGAAACTCCTTATTTTGCGAGAATGGATTCTGATGATATTATGTTGCCTGAACGATTAGAAAAGCAAGTTAATTATTTGGAAAATCATCAGGATATTGATTTAGTGGGATCTAGTGCATTTATCATTGATGAATGCAACAATATAGTGAGCGTTAGACGAACTTCAAATAAAAAAAGTTATAATATATCAGATTTAATTAAGCATGGATTGTTTATTCATCCTACAGTAGTTGGCAAAACAGAGTGGTTTTTAAAGAATAAATATAATTCGTATTTTAATAGGGCAGAAGATTTGGAACTATGGTGCAGGACTTTTCAAACAATGAGCTATTATAAAATTGAAGAACCTTTATTATTTTATCGTGATCCACTTCAAATAGATTTAAAAAAGTATGAAGCAACGTCCAAAACAAATAGAGAAATAATAAAGAAATATGTAACTGGTTCAGAAAGATTTAAACTATTGACTCGTGAAATTTTTAAAATTCAATCCTACAAATTATTATTCAAATTAAATGGATTAAAAATTATATATAAAAGAAGGAATCCTAGTATCGATCAACTTGATTTAGAATATGCAAAAGAAAAACTATTACAAGCAGTAAAATAGACTATTAATATAAAAAATTTATTACTGTCAAACATTCAACGCCTTCGAGAGAGGAGTTATTTATGATTAAAGTACTTGTTTTTGGTATGTTTACGGGAATTGGAGGAGTTGAAACATACTTAATGAATTTGTATAGAAATATTGACAGGACAAAAATACAATTTGATTTCGTAGTTCCTGGGGAAAATTGCTATTATGAGGAAGAAATAAAAAAGCTGGGAGGAGAGATTTTTTATATAACTCCCAAAAGAGTAAATTTATTAGGTAATATTATTGACTTAATTAGGGTATTAAAAAATTGCAAAAAAACACATAAAATCGTTTATTTCAATCTAAGTGTATTATACTATAATCTGCCTTTTATTTTTGCTAAATTGTTAAAATATACATCAATAATTGCACATGCCCATAGTTCAGGTGGAAAGGTTAAAAAAAGAAATATCAGATATTTTTTGCATTGTTTGAACCGTATTTATGTTGGTAAGGCTGCATCTCATCTTCTAACTTGTTCAACCAGTGCAGCTGAATGGATTTTTGGTAAAGATGCTTTAAAAAATAGAAAAGTCATGTTAGTTCCAAATGCAATACCAACCGAATTATATAGGTATAATGTAAAAACTAGAGATATTATTAGAAAAGAACTGAATATTAATGAAGATACAATTGTAGTTGGACATGTGGGGAGATTCTCATATATTAAAAATCAATTATTTTTAATCGAAATATTTGGGAAAATACAAGAAAAAAGAAAAAATTCTGTTTTGATGCTTGTTGGGGATGGTGATTTGAAATCAGAGATAAAAGATAAAATTTCAAGATTAAATTTAAATGATAGAGTAATTTTAACTGGTGCTCGTTCAGATGTACCCAAACTGCTTCAAGCAATGGATGTTTTTGTTTTGCCCTCATTACATGAAGGATTACCTTTTGTACTTATTGAAGCTCAAGCAGCTGGATTAGATTGCTTTGTATCGAAAGATGTGATACCAACCGAATCGGATATAACCGGATTAGTTAATTTTATTAGTTTGGATTATGGAGCTACTTACTGGGCTGAACAAATCATGAGTAAAATTAGTAAAAGTGAAAGAATAGATGTAACTGATCGAATAAAAGAATCTGGCTATGATATTAAAGAAATGGCTAAGAAAATTGAGGATCTTCTAATTAGTGTAATTTAGATTAATAATTATTATTTGATATGTTAAATTAACTTTAATAATGCGGTAGATGTAGTATAGATTTATGGACACAACTTGGTTAAGTCATTAATATTAAACTAACGAAAGGTTGTGTCCGAATCATGAGTCAAAAACGGTATAATCAAGAATTTAAACAAACAGTAGTTGAGCT
>NZ_JBHSNQ010000160.1:0-13314 GCF_042655065.1 Ureibacillus suwonensis | reverse complement strand
TTGGGCTCGAGCCGGGCCCGCGGAAAGCGTCCCCGGAACGGAAATCAATTTTCTTCAATTATCAAAAAAACACCATTTTCTCCCGGGAGAAAATGGTGTTTTTTATCTTTTGTCCCAGCCTCTTTTTACTTTAAATGTGAAATCCGTTTTCTCCTTCACAGTTCAACTTTTTGTGTTCCAAAATAATAGACATAGATATCTTCCATTCTTGGTTCCACGTTCACAGCAGATTCATTCGGTTTTTCCTCTGAAATAATGCGCAACTCGATGTCATTCCCTAGTTGATGAACATTCGATACAGCATAGTTTGTTGAATATTTTTCCAATTCCTCTTCCTGAATACGTAAGCGCCACACTTGATTTTCCAATTGTCCTAACAGCGCGCTTGGTGTTGCCTTTTGAATCAGTTCACCTTTTTTGAGCAATAACACTTCATCCGCTACATACTCAATGTCGGATACAATATGGGTTGATAAAATAATAATCTTATTCTTTGAAAGTTTGGATAAGATGCCTCTTAATCGTATCCGTTCGCTGGGATCTAATCCTGCCGTCGGTTCATCCAAAATCAAAATCTCCGGATCATTCAGCAATGCTTGTGCAATTCCGATTCTCCGTTTCATTCCACCCGAAAATCCTTTCAGTTTTTTCTTCCGTACCTCCGTCAAACCAACCATGTCCAATAGCTGTTCTACCCTTGACGCAGCTGTTTGTCTATCCAGCCCCTTTAAATTGGCCACATATTTTAAAAATTCTTCGGCCGTAAAATTCCGATATCCATGAAATTCCTGCGGCAAATATCCTAAAACATCCCGATAACGTTCCCCCAATGCCGAAATATCCCGATGATTATAAAGAACCCTGCCTTTTGAGGGAGCAATCACATCAACCAATATCCGCAATAAAGTGGTTTTTCCGGCTCCATTTGGACCGAGCAGTCCGTAAATGCCGGGAGACAATTCACAATTGATATTTTTCAATGCTTCAAACCCTCTATAATGATGAGTGACGTTTTCGATTTTTAGCATCATAGTTCGTGTCTCCTTATCTGTAATGTAATCGTCAGCACCAAAACACTTGCAAGGAAAATTCCATACCATATCATTAAGACCATAAATTGCGAATCAAGGACAATGTCTTTCGCCCTGATGAAGTACGAGAAAAATCCTTTTTCCAAAAACCATTCCAAAGAATACGGCTGAAGAAGATTGCCTCTCAACAAGTAAGTTGTTCCAAATAAAATTCCGCATAAAACTGCGGCTACCATGTGGGATTGAAATACCGTACAAACACAAGCAGCAAAAACGGAAAATAATACACTCCCCGCCCACACATAAGGAAAACTTTCCAAACACTCTACTATAAAGGTGATAGATAAATTTTCATAACGGTTGAAAATAAAGAATCCCAAGACCTGAATGAATAAAAATAAAATCGCAATGCCAGTTGTATATAGAGCGTTTGCCAGCATCCTGAATAAAAACAGCCTGGCTTTTCCGCTTTTCGTCGCCAGAATAGCCTCTTTCACTTTCTCTTCTTCATCCCAGGAAAACAATCTTGTATTCACAAATAGAATCATAAATCCTATCATCAATGAACCTATTAAATGCCAAAAGCTGATTGATGTCATAAAAAAGCGATCTGCCCCCTTTTGTGCGGCAAAATATAGCCGAATCCCCCAAAAACTCATCAATGCCGCAAAAAGAAAAAGATTCCACCGATTTTTTGCAAGTTTCTTAATTTCCCACAGAAGCATATCTTCTCCACCTGCCAATGGCAAGATTAAAAGCAAATAGCAACAAAGCAAAAACCATGAATAGAATATATATTTCACCTTCCGAGAATGGTGATAACCCTTCCAAGTATTGATGACCTAACATCCCATTAAATCCATAATCATAAATATTTCGAAGATAAACATCCAATTTCATTGATCCAGTGTAATAACACAAGTATTTATCATACAGTTCTTCCAGCGCAAAAACGCTTCCTGCAATCATCATGATAAAAACGCTTCGTTTTATAAAGAAGGATAAAGCGAGTATACACAACGAAAAAATATAGCTTGCCAACACCATATAGCCGAACTGAAAAAGCAAAAGTTGGGCAAAGGTCCAATCGGGGTTGGCATTGATGAAATAAACAGGAGGATTGACTTTAATTTGATTAAATGCACCTGAGATAGAATATTTAGATACCAAGGTAAAAAAGCTGACTAAATAAAAATACGAAACGATGATGGCACAATAAATGAACATAACTGCTTGTTTCACCATTAATAATTGGACTTGTCCCTTTTTATACGTCAATAACAATTCATTCATTTCCTGTTCCCGCTCAATTGGCAGGCATTTTGCACTTCCAATTACAACCAATACAGCAATCATCCAAAATCCGAACCAAGGAACTGCATCTAACATTGCTCTCCATAATCCGGAAGTCGGATTGAAGGAATCCCCGGTATCCCGCAAACCTAAATAGTAATAGACTGTACATAAAAAGAGAGCGATATATATTTCCGGCTGTTGAAACAGTTTTTTCATTTCCGTCAGCCCCAACTTAATGAAACTCATAAGGCAACCTCTCCATTCCCCAAACCCTTACCAACCGGTATACTAACAACGCCAATAAAACAACGTTGATTACGAAATAAACCAAATAATTGATTGATAAAAGGACCGTTCCAACTGATGTAGAGATTGATAGTAAAACAAAGAAAATCCAAATGAGTATAATCACAGTCCAGGACAATACATCCCGATATCGAACGCTTAGAAATAATAATGTTAAGCTAAACAATAGAATGGGAGTCAATCCCAAACTTGCAATCCGAAAGATGGACAATGACAGTTCTACATGATGGATAAGTATCATATAAAACACGGTGCAGGTGTAAATGACAATGCTGCTGATCGTCATGGCGACAATTTTGGAAAATAAAATTTGTTGAAAAGAATATTTATAAGTACATTCCAATTCAACCATATCTTCGGTCTGTTCATTCATGAAATGCCAACCGATGACCAATATAGGAAGAGGTGATGTGAAAATAAAGAACAGCCATTTCTCCATTGTTAAAGGAAGTACCGTATAAATGAAAAACATAAGTAAGATGGTCATACATAATTGCCGTTTATAATGCCACAACAAATCGATAAATGCTTTCCAAATTAGTTCTTTCATTAAAACGATGGTTCTTTCCCGTCGAATCGGCATGTATGTTTTTAGCACGTCAATCGTTTCTTGCTTATCCCCTTCATGAATTTTGGGTAATGGATATGTTTGAAGAAGCGCTTCAAGTTTATCCTCAAAATTTTTGTTCTGTTCCAACTACTTTCCCTCCCTCATCTGTTTTTTCACTTTTTCCAAACCTTGCCGAAGCCTGGATTTCACAGTTGGTATGGGGGTTCCTGTAATTTTTGCGATCTCTTTCGCTGTAAATCCATAAATATATTTCAAAATGATGGTGTTCTTTTGCGTATAAGGCAATGCATTCAACATTTCTTTGACGACAGATTGATTGGCAATATGTTCACTGATATCCGCCCCCACCTTTACATTTTCATGCTCTATAGAAAAAGAAATGAAGTGCTTATTCTTTCGAAAGGAATTCATCGTATGGTTATGTGCAATTTTGAAAAGCCAAGCTTTAAAACTTCCTTGTTCTTTATATGTAGGCAAAGCTTTCAACATGGCAATAAACACTTCTTGTGTAATGTCTTTCGCTTCCTCATATGAACTGCCTAAACGGTAAATATAGTTAAATATTTCATCGTAGTAACGGCGGACGAGCATTTCCATCGCCTGCTCATCTCCAAGCAAAATTGACTTTATTAATGTTCCATCATCCTCTAACATGGCAAAACCTCCATCTACCTCTTAAACACAAATTATAAGGAAAAGGATTTAAACTTTTTCTACTTTTTTAGAAATTTGTATAAAATGTTAATTTCTTTAATATTTCCGGTATATGGATCCATACTTTTCCTAAAAAAAACGACTTCCGGAACCGGAAATCGTTTAAGCGGCGCTAAAACATCTTCATTATCTGCATCTCTCGCCTTTGGCATATATAAATATTTAGTTTAATATTGTAGATATTCTTAACTTTTTATCCGTTAATGGATCTGAAAACGGGGTGAAAATGTGAATTTATATTTCCTCTTTCTTATTATCGCTCTCATCTTAACGGTTCTATCAAAAGTTTTCCAGTTCGTATTTCACAGCAAAATCGGGGATTTCATCGTGATCCCGGCTGCCATATCCTTTGTGCTGGCGGTGCTTTTTTCAATAAACAAATTCAACATTTTGTTTGAAACGGACAGGCATGACGCGATTATCATCGCTCTTTGGGCGTGCCTTGCAATCGTCATGTTCCAATTGGCACTGATGCTATTAATCGGTTACCACAATAAATGGGGATTTGGGTTTATTGCACTGTTTATTATTTGTTTAGGGATCTTTCTTTTCAAAATGGCTGGAATGCTAAAATAATTACATTTACATAGGATTGAGGAGATTTTTTATTTAGCAATCGTGCCACTATGAAGAAATAGTTGTAAACGGTTCTGACCATCTATTACGAATCAAGTACTAAATGTTTTTCCATTAAAACGGTGTTCTTCCATTGTCCATTTTTTCTGGCAATTCCTTTCCGGACTCCCACGATTCGAAAACCGCACTTTTTATGTAGTTGAATGCTCGCTTTATTCACTTCGATAATCGATGCTTGCAACATCCAGTACCCGGAGAGTTGGGCTTGTTCAATTAAATGCAATAGCAGCCTGGAACCAACCCCTTTCCCTTGGGCATCAGGGTGTACATATATGCTCACTTCGCCGACACCTTTATAAACCTCCCTTTGAGAAACGGGGGTAATGGATACCCAACCGAAAATTGTTCCATTTTCGTCATAGACATATCGAAGGGATGGATGATATTTTTTATCCCATTCATCCATGGAAGGTACGGTTGTTTCAAATGTCGCTATGCCTGTATCAATTCCTGATTGATAAATTTTCAGCACTTCCGGAATATCCTTCTTTTCCAAAAATCTGATCATTGCACATAACCCCTTTATTTTTGACACATTGATCCTTGCCTGAATAGTTATTTCAATGTTTCCCAATCAACATCAGCCGCTGCTTTTTTCGAACTGGAATTCCCGAATTGCAAAGCTAGACTATTTTCAAACCCTATCCTACTGGTGCCCACATGGTGGAATCCTCTTCAATTACCAATGCATGTAAGGATGTTTCATCTTGGAGTTCTTTTTAACCATATTATCAAATTCCTCTTATTTTCTGTTAAAAAATATGAGCTTCTTTATTGCAAAGGGGGACTTATGTATCATTTTTTTTACAAATCAACAATACTTTAATCTTTTTATGAAAACCCTTACATAATAAGCTATACTGAATAAAAAGGGGGTTTGATGTTATGGGCAAATTAACCGGCAAAGTAGCAATCATTACAGGTGGAGCTTCAGGAATTGGCGCAGCAACCGCAAAACTTTTTGTGGAAGAAGGCGCAAAAGTTGTTATTGTTGATGTGAATGAGGAAAAAGGAAAAGCCTTTGAAGAAGAATTAAAAAATCAAGGCGGAGAAGCGCTTTTTGTACAAGCGGACGTAACCAATGAAGAAGATGTTCAAAATGTATTCGCAAAGGCAAAAGCCTCTTTCGGCAAAGTTGATATTCTTTTCAACAACGCCGGTATTGGGGCTGTGAAACCGACAGATGAACTTCCATTCAGTGAATGGCGGAAAACAATTGCCGTTGACTTGGACGGTGTATTTCTGTTTGCACGTGCAGCCATCAAAGAATATTTACAATCCGGCGGCGGTGTCATTGTTAATACCGCTTCGATGTACGGCTTGGTAGGTGCCGCAGGAAGTGCCGCCTACAATGCAGCAAAAGCCGGGGTTGTCAACTTTACCCGTTCCATTGCGTTGGAATATGCTAACCGAAATATCCGGATCAATGCGATATGCCCTGGATTTATAGACACTCCAATTTTAGGGGATACAGATCGGAACGGTTTAATTGAGGCGACACCGATGAAACGCTTGGGTAAACCGGAAGAAATTGCAAAAGCCGTCTTATTTTTAGCAAGCGATGATTCATCCTTCATGACCGGAAGCGCCCTGGTTGTTGATGGTGGCTATACGGCGCAATAAGGCAATTCATTTCTATAAAAAAGGTAGAGGGTCAAATCCCTTCTACCTTTTATTTATTATTTTCATTTTGACAATCTTTTCCGTATAAATGCCGGTTCATCTATCAGAGTATGAGGTGTGATGATATTTTCACTCACAACGACAATAGCCTGCACTTTCAGTAGAGTATGTTGCGGCATTTCCTTTTTGAAATCCTGCACTTCCGAGCTGTTTTGCCACTTTTTTATTGCCGATAATCACTGAATCCCTAAAACGGATGGGCAATACTATTTTATATCTTCCTTCATTTTTACCATATTATACCATACAACTCCGCCATGTTGTGATTTGGATATGCCATGATTTGCAAATCCCAGTTTCTCATAAAAAGGAACCAATTCCAGTTTACATGTCAAAGTAATTCCTTCCCTTTCATTTTCTTTCACCAGTTCTTCCATTTTCCTAATCAGGATTTTGGCGATTCCCTGTTTTCTGGCGCGCTTATCCACGGCTACCCCCAAAATGCTTTGATAGCCACCTTTTTCCGGATTTCTATTGATCCGCTTAAACAGATCGTCTGTAATGTACGGTTGTTGAATCACCGGCCCATTAATATACCCGACAATTTCCCCATTCTTTTCCGCAACAATAAACGTATCGGGAATCATTTGAATCCTTTCTTCAAAAGCTTCTTTCGTTGCGGCCTCTTTCTTCAAAAAAGCTTCATTTTCAATGCGCAACAAATCTTGCAGATCTTCGGAATGTACATTTCTTAAAGTAATCATCTTTTCTATTCCCCCTTTCAATCAATTATTGTTAATAGTTTACCATATTATTCCAAGTGTTTTTCAAGGATATTTCTGCATATTTTTCCATCTTATCTTTTAAAAAATAGCATATCATCTGACCATATAAATTTTATATTTCTGATTATTTTAATATTGCCACTATGATGTTAATTTTTAGAATATCAGAAATAGAAGGAGGGCCCTCAATGCAGCATATTCAATCCGGAAAAATAACAACCATACGTTTGACAACTTGCGCCATGTTTATGGCTATGATTGTAGCCCTTAGCTCTTTTGGACTCCCTGTTCCTGGAGGACATCTGTATTTCGTTGATATTGCCATTGTTCTTGCAGCCATCCTGCTTAACCCTATTGAAGCCCTTATCGTGGCAGGTTTCGGATCATTTCTCGGGGATTTTCTTTTTTATCCGCCTCCAATGTTCGTTTCACTTGTCACTCATGGACTGCAAGCTTTTGTCATCTCGCTTTTTTCCCACAAGGTGCTGAAAAGCAAACCAATCCTTTCTTCCGGGATTGGTGTAACGATTGGTGTCATCATCATGGTAACAGGTTATACCCTTGGAAAAATTTATGTATATGCCACTTTGGAATACGCCATTTTGAAACTTCCATATGAAATCGCACAAGGAGCAATCGGCGCCATATTAGGGATGATTTTATGCTGGAAATGCGGAATTCATAAACTGTATGACAAAATGATTCTCAGTAATAATTAATTGTGTATGGAAAATGTTCATTCAATATTTCCCATTTTTAATAACCCGTTTTCCACAAAATGAGTTTCATAGTACAGCGATTCCGAATATCTTCTGTTGGGAAATATAAAAAGGGATTTTGCCTATCGATCCAAATTCTGATGATTAGGCAAAATCCCTTTGTTTCTGTGTTTTTCATCTTAATAAATCAAGTGCAAGAAATCTTCCTTCGTCACGCCTCCGAAGTATGTAGGGATTTCGACATCCGCCAATGCTTCTTCAATGTCTTGATAAGCGTAGCGGACCCCAACTAAACGTTGCTCGACTTCTTCTACATCCCCCATGCCAAAGAAATCGCCAAAAATCCTAATTTCTTCAATGATGCCTTTGTTCACTTCCAAACGGATATCAATTTCCCCTGATGGGAAGCGTTTCTGCTTTTGCATATTAAAGCGCGGGGATTTTCCATAGTTCCACTCCCATTTTTGGTAGCGTTCTTCCGACAAAGCATAAATTTTTTCCCAATCCTGTTCCGTCAACTCATAATATCGGATATTCTCCTCGCCGCCGAAAATGGATTTCAAAATTTCCATCCGGAACTGTTCAACGGTAATTTTTTCAGGCAGGAAATCGATGATGTTGGCAACACGGGAACGTACGGATTTGATGCCTTTGGACTCAATTTTGTCCTGCTTCACTTTCAACGAATTCGTCACCGCATCCAGATCCAAATTGAACATTAATGTACCGTGGCTGACCAAACGGCCGCGCGTTACATATTGCGCGTTCCCTGACACTTTCCGTCCTTCCACTAAAATGTCATTGCGGCCGGAAAGTTCCGCCTTTACCCCCAATTTTGCCAACGCGTCCACCACAGGCTGCGTGAATCTTTTATAGTTGCTGAAGCTGTTTCCGTCGTCTTTTGTGATAAAGCTGAAGTTTAAATTATTTAAATCGTGGTACACCGCTCCACCGCCGGAAAGCCGACGAACGACGATAATGCCATTTTCTTCAACGTAGTCTGTGTTGATTTCTTCAAATGTGTTTTGATTTTTGCCGATAATGATCGACGGTTGATTAATATAGAACAGCAAAAAATCATCCTGCTCAATATCCATGTTTCTTATAAGATATTCTTCAATCGCCAAGTTCACCCTTGGGTCTGTAATGCCTTTATTATCAACAAAATACATCTATGTAGCCTCCTATGCAAATTGTCCATATCTATTTTACACGAAAAATGGCTCATACTGATTTTTTTAGTATGATTGAATTTTTCCTCAACCATTGCAAATTTTGCTAGATAGATTCCGGTTCAACACTTTCTGAAATAAGGTTGGGCATTTCATCTGGTTGGATGAATGTTGTAAAAGAAATGAAGAAAGGCCAAAATCTATGCATTTCTTCTATCTATTATTTCTCCAATAACGGATGAAGATATTGTGCAGAGTATGAAACTTGTCGGATTGCGTCCGGATATAAAACAAAAAGTGAGAAATTATTCACTGGGAATGAAACAAAAATTGGCCCTTGCCCAGGCCATCATGG
This sequence comes from Ureibacillus suwonensis, assembly GCF_042655065.1. NCBI lineage: Bacteria > Bacillati > Bacillota > Bacilli > Caryophanales > Caryophanaceae > Ureibacillus > Ureibacillus suwonensis. The sequence goes on along the minus strand of NZ_JBHSNQ010000160.1, from coordinate 4,106 downwards.
AAAACCAGCAAATCCTCATTTTGGATGAACCGTTCAATGCATTGGATTATAATAGTGTACAGCAAGTGCGGGCATTATTAAAATCGTTTAAAGAGGAAGGAAGAACTATCCTTTTGACAAGCCATCATCATGAAGACATCACGTTGCTATGTGATGAAGTCTATCGGATCAATCATTTTGAATTGGAAAAAGACGATATGGCATTCAGTTATATAAATTGATCCTCTAATAAAATCTTGTACAGCTGAATTGATGGGCCATCTTATCTCCGTTTTTTCTCTCAGTTTGAATTGAAAAGTTGTCCACACTTTCAATCTAAGGAGAGAACAAAATGGATGATCAAGATGGCTCCATTCATATGTAGACTTACGTGAAAATCCCCTGATAGTGTACATCCTTTTTTCACTAAGGCATCATCATATTTAAAACATCATCGCCATACATTAATAAGCAGAATACGGAGAGGAGGATTTTTTGTTTACCCAATATAAATATTGGTATCCTTATGTCAGTCCACACGATCCTTGTCCCCCTATCAAAATCAAAAGCTATTCTACTCCCCCTCAACTTTATATAGCATTCCAACCAATTGGATTACCTCAATTTCCAACCGCGAAAGAAGCATTGATGCACGGTACATTATGGCCTCAGCTTTACAGTCCTTATCCAAATCCACAAAAAAGGAATGAAAAATCGTGAGTAAAACAATGCCCCCGGAGTATTATCGGATGCTGGAGGAAATTCAGGCGATCGATTTTGTCATTGTGGAGTTGAACCTATATTTGGATACTCACCCTAACGATTTTGAAGCCATCAAGCAATTCAATGACTTCACTGAGAAAAGTATGAAATTGAAAATACAATTTGAAAAGAAGTTCGGGCCGCTGATGAATTTTGGCAAAAGTTTTTCGAATTACCCGTTTAATTGGGTGGATACCCCTTGGCCTTGGCAGGTTTAATCACCTATATTCGTTAGGAGGAACAAATGGTGTGGTATTATGAAAAAAAGCTTCAATATCCGGTGAAGGTAAGTACCTGCAATCCAATGCTGGCAAAGTATTTAATTGAACAATATGGAGGCGCTGATGGGGAGTTGGCAGCCGCATTGCGCTATATGAACCAACGCTATACCCTTCCGGATAAAGTGGTCGGCCTATTAACGGATATCGCGACCGAGGAACTTTCCCATCTTGAAATGATTGCCACGATGATTTACAAACTGACAAAAGATGCGACACCGGAACAATTAAAGGCGGCGGGGCTGGCGGATCATTACGTGAATCATGATAAAGCCCTGTTCTACCAAAACGCGTCCGGCGTACCATTTACCGCTTCATATATTCAGGCAAAAGGCGACCCGATCGCCGATTTGTACGAGGACATTGCCGCAGAAGAAAAAGCCCGCGCAACCTACCAGTGGATCATTGATTTGTCTGACGATCCGGATTTAAATGACAGTTTGAAATTTTTAAGGGAAAGAGAAATTGTCCACTCCCTCCGATTCAGAGAGGCCGTCGAAATCCTCAAAGAAGAACGGAATACAAAAAAATTCTTTTAAAAGTAAATGCTATCTAAAACAATCAAGTTGGATTTTCAACTTGATTGTTTTATTTTAATCAATTTGTATATTTTTTCTGGATATATAATAAATCTGCTTTTATCCAATGATGATGTATAAAATTTTGTGTAAAGCATTTTGCTAGACCAAAAGAAAAAAGGTAGGGTATTCTCTGATTGAACCCAAACATTCCAGAGAAAGGAGAACCCTACCTATGTCTAAAAGTATACCGAATGTCGACTGGGCAAATCAACTGGAAAGTGTCATTCGTCAGTTTGTAAAGGAAAAATTAGAACTGATCATGCGGGAAGAAATCAAGAATTTCCTCGAAATAGAACAGGCCGGAACATCAAATATGAGAAACGGCTACTATCAACGAAATCTAGATACGCAATATGGTCGGATTGAAGGTCTTTTGGTCCCTAGAGACCGAAACGGAGAATTTCAAACCCAATTGTTCGCTCCTTACCAACGCCACACCGGCTGGCTGGAGGAAGCCATCATCAGGATGTATCAAAGTGGCATGAGTACGCGTGAAATTGGCAAGTTTATTGAACGAATTTTAGGCAATGCCTATTCTCCAGCGACGATCAGCCGTATTACCGATGTCGTGAAAGAAGACATCGAGAAATGGCACACTCGTCCACTGCACAAGCGTTATTCCGTCTTATATTTGGATGGTTTATACGTAAAACTTCGTCACGAAACCGTGGAGAAAGAAGCCGTTTATGTGGTGTTAGGGGTGAACGAAGAAGGATATCGCGAAATTCTTGATTTCTTTGTGGGAGGACAAGAAAGCACCTATGTATGGCAGGAGATTCTTCAACAACTATACAACAGAGGCGTAAAGGAAGTGCTTCTGGGCGTATTTGATGGACTACCGGGGCTGGAGGAAGCCTTTAAGTCGGTGTATCCGAAAGCCGATGTGCAGCGCTGTGTCGTGCACAAAGTCCGCAACACCCTCAGCCGTGTTCGGAAAAAAGACCAATTCGAAGTGGCCGAGGATCTCAAGCTGATTTATCGCGCGCCGAATAAGGAGATGGCGTTACAAATGTTTCAACAGTTTGAGTCGAAATGGTCCAGCAAATATCCAAGAGAAGTTCAATCTTGGGCCAATGAGTTGGATGTCCTCCTTACATTTATGGATGATCCAAGCAGTATTCGAAGTGTGATTTACACGACGAATGTCATCGAACGAACGATCAAAGAGATTCGGAAACGTCTAAAGCCGATGAACAGTTTGAGCAGTTTAGAAGCCGCGGAAAAAGTCGTGTATTTGACCATCCAAGATTTTAATGAGAAATGGGCAGGGCGAAAGTTAAGAGGATTTGCCGAAGCGCAGGAAGCCCTCGAGCGAATGTTTGAAGAACGTTATCATTAACCAAATACTGTAAATAAACAAAATAGGGGGATTCTCCCTTTCCACACAGGAGACTGAATATTCAGTCTCCTGTGTGGAGAAAATCAGTCCCCTATCAATTCAAATCCATTTCAGAGAAACCCTACCCCATTTACATTACACAAAATTCTTGACGGTACCTGACGAAATTTAAAATTTGAAGTGCTCATTTTTTAAAAGTTGTGGAACGATTTCTTGGTTAACTAACGGGGCAGGTTTGTTGAAGATGGAATACTCTAAAAATTATTATCAACAATAGTCATTAACATAGCCTAAATAAAAAAGAAGGACGGTTAAATCATATGAACTCTTGTCCCCATACGACAAACACCTCCACAAATCGAATGGAGTTATACATTCGATTCAGGAGGTGTTTTCTTTTGGATTACTTCATTCTGCTAGGCGTTTTTTTATAAAATGATAAATTATAGGGTCATTACTTTGAAAATACTTATTAAGGCATGATATAAAAAATCAACAAAATTATAATATTGATAGGGAGACTAATTAACAAAAACAATCCTATATAATTTTTAGGACTAGGACCTTTTTTTGTTATAGCAAAATACTCAACACCCAAATTACTGATTGTAATTAATAAAACAAAGATGGCATAAAGCAAAACTTTTTCCTTAAACATGCTTGTGAAAAGGGGAGAAAAGATAATTAGAAAAGTGAGTTGCTGAAAAGTGCCTCGAGAAAAAATATCTACCTTTCCACCCAGAAATGCTTTAAAGTCACTTTTGCTCATATTATCCCCCTTACTATCGTAAGCAACCAGCAGCAGCACTAGCCCCTAACCATACCGCGGCAACACCAGTTCCTATTGCCCAACCAGCTGGACCACTTATTCCAGCAAGAGTCATAAGACCAGTAAACGCAGTAGTATGCGCGAAACCTGCAATGGATGCTGCTCCACAACCGCTGATTTTTTGTATCGATACTATATTATTATTTTGTGTATTTACTTCTTCTAAAATACTTTCTTTTAAGTTTTCACCTTCAGCACTATTTATAACTTTCTCAACTTTCGCACACAGTAATATTTAAGCATTGCTTGATATAATTAGGTATAGTAACCAACCATTTATTCATTTGATTTTTAAAGATGTCCATGTTTAAAGAAACCTTGGATTCCGCCAAAGTTTG
>NZ_JBHSNQ010000159.1:0-11468 GCF_042655065.1 Ureibacillus suwonensis | reverse complement strand
TGTGCTAACTTAATTTTAACAGAAGAGGTCCTTATTTTTTATTGAAAAAATGAAAAACAGCCCATGAAATTTCATTCCAAAATTTCATGAGCTGTTTTCATTTTAGAGGGGGTTTTGTCCCAGCCTCTAAAAATTACTTACGACCAACTTGTAATCCCAAGCAACCATTCTTCTCATCATAAAGAGCATGAACTTTGCGACCACCAGCACTAAAATTTTCTGGAATGTCATTTTTATCAAAGTAGTTCCAAACCGTCATATAATCCTCTTCAAAGTATAATTTAAATAACTCTTTGGCTACGATTGGAATTCGATATGCTTGAGGAATTAACCCTCCAGCATCTCCGTCCCACATGTAAAAGTTAATATATACTTCGTATTGACTGCTTGGAGATGCTCCAAAAACTTGAATAGCTCCTGGTCTACCTTGAATGTCGTAACTTCTTCCATCATCGCTAAATCCAAGTTCATTCTGTAAAATCTTAAAGTTTTCAAGAGTATTAGGACTCCATTTTGATTTTAGTGTTGGGGCAGTCCAGCCATCTGGATAGGTTTTGCCAGGTGTATTTTGGTTTGAATTGCTTGGTGGCGTTGTTGGAGCGAATGACTCATCTAACAAACGAGCCATCATTAACGCAAACTGTGTGCGTGTAATAGGGTTGTTAGGGCCGAATGTTCCGTCTCCATACCCGATAGTGATTTTATTTTGTGTTAAGGTTTGAATCGCATTGTAAGCCCAATGAGATTTTGGAACATCTGAATACGTAATGTTCGAAGTGCCTTGTAAATTGTAGGCATTTACCAAAATCGAAGACATTTGGGCACGGGTCAGTTTGCCGTATGGATCAAAGAATTTTTGACCTTGTGCATTGGTTTTTCCTTGGATGATCCCCAATTCAACCGCTTTGGCCACCATCTCGTAACCATAAGTGCCAGGTTTCATATCCATGAAACCGGGATCTTTCACATCAGAAAATCCGTAATGCCTTTTTCCCGCAAAATCATGGTCAAGGCTTGGAGGCGCGTAATGTTATCATTCACGCCAAAATGGCCATCGGAATAACCTTTGATGATTCCTTTTTCGGACAAGTATTGGATTTCCTGATATGCTCTGAAATTTGTTGGCACATCTTTGAAGGGTTGGGTTTCCGCAAAAGCTGAAGTCGCAATGGATGCGGATAAAGCAAACGATCCCGCCAATACCATCGCTTTTTTGCTGAATCCTTTCCAAAGTTTTTGACTCACTTTTTCCTACCTCCAGTTTTTAATAAACAATATATTTTTTTGATATAGAATTTTGGATGTTCAATGACATTCCGTAGTCAATATCGACAATATTTTGGAAATATTTATAAGATATTGTAAAATAATATAATTTTTTTTGTAATTAAATTTTGTGGCGCTACCGGAAAGTTCGTTTGAAGGGTTGGAAGAAGCTGACTTAAAGATGAAAACTCAAGATTCCTATAAACATTCCGGTGAAATTTGCCGATGAGAAATAAGGGCGAGCAATTTTAATAATACAAGTCTTTTTTGCTCTTGTACGTTAGGCTGCCAACCAAAATGGAATTTGATTGGCAAACTTGCAGGGGAATTTGGATCAAAAGGGCTGAATGGAAAGTATTTGGATTTTCATTCGGCCTTTTGTGTTCTGATTCCTATAATCGCAAGGCGCTTTCCTGGGAGGGATCATCGCCAAAACCGGAAAGAAAATCGCCAAACCGGAAGACATCATCGCCACAATCATGAAAATAATCGCCAAGCAAAAAAATAACGTCTTCCAAAGAGGAAATCATCACCTCACTCGCCGACATCATCGCCAATCGTCCAATGAAAATTCTCCTATGCCTGGGAAATCGCATCCTCGAATTCCAGAAAAAATCGTGCCAATTTCCCTCATCCAAATCTTCATTTTGAATTATGATAGAATCATAGAAATAACTTCGCTCAAAGAAAGTGCGAAATAGGAGGAAAATCAATGACCATACTGAAAAAATGTTGGATATTCGTCATCGGGATCATCACCGCTTCCATCCTTGTGGCGGCCCCTGCCAATGCGGCGACGAACCCATTCATCGATGTCACGACAAAAGATACCCACTATCCAGCCATCGTGGAGCTGTACAATAAAGGAATCGTTGAAGGGACAAGCAGCAAAACCTACGAACCTTACAAGCAAGTCACACGCCAGGAAGCGGCTTTATTTATTGCCAATGCGTTGAAGCTGGATACAGTGAATGTTCCGAACGCCAAATTCACAGATGTGCCGAAATCAAGCAAATACTATGGGGCCATTGCCGCGCTCAGTTATAAAGGCGTGATCAGCGGCTATCCGGACGGCACTTTCCGCCCGACAAACACATTGACCCGTTCCCAAATTGCCAAAATGATTACGTTGGCTTTTGAATTGTCCATCTCCAAAAATACCGTGACACCATTCAAAGATGTCAATTCCATTTCCGACATCCCAACAAGACAATACATTCAAACCCTCGTTGACTATAAAATTACAACGGGCACAACGCCTACCACATTCAGCCCTTATACTGCGTTGACCCGCGGACAATTGGCCACATTCCTGAAAAGAGCCATTGATGCGACGGGCGGAGGGGATTTCGAAATCATCGGCATCGAATAAGCGTGAAAAAAGCATTATCCCCGGCATCTTTATCTTCCGGGGATAATGCTTTTTATTCACCCTCAAAAAATATTGCAAATTTTGGACATTTTGGCAGTTGAAAATTAATTTCTATGAATCCACGAAAGGTTATTGCAATTGAAATAGAGAATCAATAATATATTAACATTGGGTATAATCCAAATTGCTTAGAGTGGAGAGAATATAATGAAACGAAAAATTGTGTTGGCCGCCTTATTTCTATTTTTGCTTGGGATTTTTTCACACACTGAAACGACAGCACTGGGAGCTTCCAACCAAACATATAAAGATATCAATAGCAACTTTTGGGCATCGACATCCATTTTGGAACTGACCAAAAAAGGGTACATAAGCGGATACGCTGATGGGACTTTCAAACCAAATCAGTATGCGACCCGTGCAGAGGCGGCAAGCGTCCTGGCCCGGTCACTGGAGATCCCGCTCGACTCCAATTTCGTACTGAAAGCGAAGGATGTTCCGGCAAGCCATCCATATTATAAAGAAATCCGAAAGCTGGCGGAGTTAGGGATCGTGCAAAACAACGAATCTTTCCGCCCCGAAGAGCCGCTGACAAGAGCCCAAATCGCCAAAATGATCGCCCTCACTTACAATGTAAAAGTGGATTCAATCAATAAAACCACTTTCAAAGACTATCCGAAAAACTTTTGGGCAAAGGATTACATTGAATCCCTGGCGGATGTGGGCATCATCAAAGGGACTACCTCCACCACATTTTCGCCCAATAAAAACGTCACAAGGGCGCAAATGTCGGAACTTGTTTACAGAGGCATCGATTTCAAGAAAAAAATCAATTCTTATCAATTGGCCTACGACTATTTATCCAAACATTACATTTCGACAGTCAATACGGCGGCCGGCTGGACAAATGAAGTCGTCAATTTGGTGAATGAAGAGCGGAAAAAAGCGGGGCTTCCCGCATTGAAACAAGACTTGGCCCTGAATCAACTGGCGATCATCAAAGCCCAGGACATGATTCAAAGAAAATATTTCGACCACTATTCCCCATATTACGGTTATCCGTGGGACATGGCCACTCTCTTTGATTACGAATTTACGAGATTTGGAGAGAACATCGGCCGCAATTTCAAAAGGCCGAAAGATGTCGTCAATGCGTGGATGGCATCCAAAGAGCACCGGGACAACATTTTGAAAGATTCCTATACCTATATCGGGGTGGGAATCAAAGCCGATGCCAATGGAAACTATTATTGGGTTCAGCTGTTTTCTAGTAAATAACTTGTAATAAAGTATATCTATTATTACAGGAATATTACAAACATCGACATAGTAATATCATATTTTTCTGTTATAAGTGCCGAATTTCCTCAAATAACAAGGATTTCGGCACTTTCTGTTATAACCGGAAAAAGTTACACAAATGAAAAATTACGAGAGTTCATTCTATGGTAGTCTATTAACTGTGAGTGTATAGTGAACGGAATAGTTAGTTGAAAGGGGCCAAGTGTTCGTGAAGAAGAAATGGATATTGCCAATGTTTGCATCATTTATGCTTGTATCAGGAATTGGAGTAAGCGCGGCAGAAGCTGCAACAGTGAACGAATTAACTAGTACAGCGAAGCAATATATCGGAGCGCCATATAAATATGGTGGAACAAACATTCAAACGGGAATCGATTGTTCCGGATATACGCGCTATATATTCTCAAAATTCGGAATTTCTTTGAAACGCTCTTCAAGAGAACAATTCACTCAAGGAACACCTGTATCCAAAAGTGATTTGAAACCTGGAGATTTGGTGTTCTTCAATACATCCGGCTCAGGCGTATCCCACGTCGGCATCTATTTGGGAAGCAATCAATTCATTTCCGCTACGACTTCCGGTGGCGTAGAAATCGACAACATCAATGACCGTTACTATTGGGGCTCCCGTTATGTCGGTGCGAGACGTGTGGCGGAATTTACAAATGAACAAGCGGAACAAGTAAAAGAAGCCGCAATCGATTTCAGCGTTTATGCATCCCGTGGTGAAGCTGCAATCCGCCTTGCCGCTGCGTTAGGTTTGGATACAAACGACACAGCTACGCCATTCGTTGATGTGAAACCTGATTCAAAATATGCTGGAGCGACAAAAGCATTAAATGAATTACAAATCTTCACAGGCGATGCGAGCGGAAAATTCAACCCTGGTTCTCCGATCACACGCGCCCAATTGGCCAAAGTTTTGGTGAAAGCTTATGGTTTACAAATGAAAGGTGAACCAAAAACATTCACAGACGTGCCAGCAAACCACTGGGCATATGAATATGTTCAAATTTTGGCATCCAACGGCATCACAACAGGCAAATCGGACGGTTCATTCGGCGTGGATGATTACGCAACATTGGAACACTTGGACATTTTCATTGAACGTATAAAAAATAATTTACAATAATCATCAATCGCTACCAACTTCAACTTGTAGGAATTGAAATACATCCATAAAAATAGGAGAGAGGTCATTACGAACCTCTCTTTTTTATTTTTCAAGATTTATTTTTCAAGAGGGAGCCGAATCTTGATATTTCATTAATACCCAATGAAGCGGAAAATTACACCTCCCTTTTCATTTTTTGTTGAAAATTATTTTTTTGGGTCGAAATTATTGGGTCATCCGAGGATGAAATTGGGTAATAAGGTAGAAAAGACGGATGTATGCAAATAATTCTTTTGGTAGAATAAAATTACTATCTTAGAAGGGCGGGAAGATAATTGTTTAAGAAAAGAGCAGGTTTTTTGTTCACAGCTTTTGTCCTGTGTTTGTCGTTCCTATTGAATATACATACGGCTAGTGCAAAAGTACAATTTGTCGATGTGCCGACAAACTACGATGCTTATGAGGAAATTCAGTATTTGATCGGTTTGGGGGCCATCAAAGGGTACGAAACGAAAAATGGTACATATTATAAGCCGCATGAGCCGGTATTGAGATGGCAGGCGGCAAAAATGGTGGTAATTTCCAAAGGGCTGGGAACGCTGACAGTCAGCAAATCTTCATTCAAGGATATCCAAGCGGGCACCGAAGTTTCGCAATACGTGGAAAGGGCCGTGAAAGCGGGATATTTCACAGCTTATAACAATAATGGCGAATTTAAGCCTTATGTCAATTTATCCCGTAAGGAAATGGCGAAGGTTTTGGCGGTCGCCTTCCAGTTGGATGCGGATAAATATGCCAATTTATCGGTTCCGTTTAAAGATATTTCGAAAAACCATCCATATTATAAATACATTGCGGCCATTTACTACAACGGTATCACGCAAGGAAGCCCTTCCGGCAATGATCGCGTCTTTATGCCGGATTCTTCCGTTACCCGGGGGCAATTCGCATCCTTCATCGCCCGGGCAAAAGAATCGCGTTTCCGTTTGCCATTGCCGGTCCAAGGGGTGCAAGTGCCAAATGAAAAAGATGCCATTGGTACGGTGATGTCTACGACGGACAGCTTGAATGTGCGCAGTTCCAAAGATACCTCCTCCAATGCCAATCGGATCGGGCAAATCAATAAAGGGGACAAGCTCCCTTTATTTGAAATTCAATCCGGCTGGTTCAAAGTGATGTATAAAGGGCAATATGCCTATATTTCCAGCAGCTACGCCCAAGTGGTGGATGATTCGGGGCAACCCCTCGGCAAAGTGCAGAAAAATGTCATCGCCACACAAAAGGTGAATGTTTATAAATCGGCGAATACCAGCTCCAAAGTGATCGGTTCTTATAATGCCAACGAACAGATTCCGGTGTATAAAACCGTTGGAAATTGGTATTTGACGCAAAAAGGAGGCGTTCCGGGCTATGTTCCAATTTCATCGACGAAGGAACAGGCTGCAGCAAAGCCGGTAGAGGAAAAGCCTAATCCGGGAGAGACGCCTGTCTACACAACCAATACAATTGGACGGGTGACAACGAACGGATTGTACATCCGCCAAAATGCCAACGCTTCCTCCAAATCCCTCGGCACCCTCAACAAAGGGGATGTGGTGGCCGTCCATTCCATCAGCGGAAACTGGGCGAATGTGACGACAGCCAAAGGGACAAAAGGCTATGTGCATAAAACCTATTTGAAATTGATCAACCAAAGCGGCAGTCCGGTGAAAGGGCGCATCATCGTCATCGATGCGGGCCATGGCGGCAAAGACCCTGGCGCATCCGATGAAGGCGCGGTGGAAAAAGAGATCACCTTGAAGGTGGCGACCGTTGTGAAAAATAAATTGGAAGCGGCCGGGGCCAAAGTCGTCATGACGAGAACGGGCGATACGTACCCAACCCTTGAAGACCGGGTGAATATTGCATTGAACCACTATGCGGAAGTGTTTGTGAGCATTCACGTCAACTCCGCTGCAAGCAAGAGCGCCAACGGAACAGAAACGTACTATAGTGTACAGGGAAATGTGAATGTGGAAGAAGATGCAACGTTGGCGAAAGCGATCAACAATCAAATTGTGAAAAATGCGGATATGTACAACCGCGGCGTTAAACAAGAGGATTATTATGTGATTCGCAATATGCTGCTTCCATCCGTATTGGTGGAATTAGGATTCATTACCAATCCGGAAGATCGCGCGAAATTGACAAACAGCGAATACATCGAAATCTTCGGCGATTCGATTTATAAAGGAATTGTGGAATATTATCAAAATTGATGTGAAGGCTCAGTAGGCTGCTCGATGCGGCCGTTGGGTAATGAATTATTTGACTGTCTGGAAGGGGAAGTTTCCAGGCAGTTTTTCTTTTGGTTGGGCGTTTCAGGCTGGGGGCACTACCTTGGCGGATAATCGCCGAGGATTAAAATAGGGGGTTCTTCCCGAGCAATAATGGCCAAAGTCGCGGAAATAATCGCCACATTGGGAAAGATAATCGCCAAAAGGAAGAAGATAATAGCCGCGGGGCAAAAAAGGGGCACCTCTGCAATAGGATCATCGCCAAAGTTACGAGAATAATCGCCCCATCGGGAAAGATAACCGCCAAAGGGATAGAAATAATCGCCAAGTGACAAAAAGCCACCAGCCAAATCAATCGGATCATATCCTTCCTTCAAATGCGAAAATCCTTCCCTAAATCAAGCCACCAAAAAGCGTTTCAACCATCTTCCATCTAAATCAAAAAATTACTTTATTTATGTTAAAAATCCATTATTATCCTCGATTTCCTTTTAAAAAATATCATTTTTTTAATAGTAATATTACAAACGTATTACATTTTATCACTTTTTGTAAAATGGAATGTCGTTAAATGCGTTATTTTCTTCCTTAGACGTAATTTTTCTCAAAAATCACAAAACAAATCGTTACATAAATGAAAAATCACTGGTCCAAAATTTATGGTAGGCTCGAAATAGATTGCGAAGTGAGGAAATTGAAGGAGGATTTGACAGTGAAGAAGCGATGGCTAATACCGGTTTTTGCATCTTTCATGATTTTTACATCACCCATCGTGGATGCGGAAGCGGCAACTACACAAGAATTAGTAGCAACAGCAAAACAATACATAGGGGTCTCATATGTATGGGGCGGCACGACAACACAAGGATTTGATTGTTCCGGATTTACGCAGAAAGTATTCGCCGATTTGGGTTATCAAATCAACCGGACATCCGCAGCCCAATATGCACAAGGCACGCCCGTTTCAAAAGCAAATTTGAAGGTTGGGGATCTCGTATTCTTTAATACGTCCGGAAATGGCGTTTCCCATGTAGGGATTTACATCGGAAACAATCAGTTTATCAATTCTTCTTCAAGCAAAGGGGTCAGCATTGCTTCATTGGATAACAGTTACTGGAAGAGCCGTTATGTTGGAGCAAAACGCATCGTGGATTTCTCAAAAGCGGCTCCTGAAGTGAAACCGGCAGCGGTCGATTTCAGCTTCTATGCTTCCCGCGAGAAAGTGGCTTTGCGCTTGGCGGAAGGGTTGGGCCTTGATACTTCCAATACCAATTCGCCATTCGTCGATATCAAACCGACCGATTCAGTGGCTGGGGCCGCAACAGCCCTTCATCAATTGAAAATCTTTGAGGGGAATGAACAAGGAAAATTCAATCCGAATTCTCCGATCACCCGCGCCCAAATGGCCAAAGTGCTCGTAGTGGCTTTCAACTTGCAACCGACTGGCAAAGCGGTGCAATTCCATGATGTACCTCAAAATCATTGGGCTTATGATTATATTACAATTTTGGCGCAGCATGGCATTACCATCGGAAAAGGCAATGGCTTGTACGGACCGAACGATTATGTGACGCTTACTCAGTTGGAGACTTTCTTAAGCCGCGCAACGAATCGATGATATAGGTATTTAAAGCGCCATAATGGCAAGAATTTCTGTAATTTTACAAGAGATTCCACAATTGATGCATTGCTCGGAAAGGGAGGGACAGTTCGCTTTCAAATGATTCCTTTCCCGCAGCAATGCTTCAATTTGGCTTGTTTGCGGAAAATTATTCCATGATTCATCCAAAGAGATTCCGATCCGTATAGAAACCAGCAATTTTTATCAACCGGAAAGAAAATTAACAAAAACTACTAATTATCTGTTGCTTTATCATTAAAAAATGAAAAATGCCTTTAAATCACATCGAAAAAGTGCTATTTTTGGAAATACCAGTTACTATTTTGTACGAATTTGGAAGGGGGAGTTGGAAACGAAATGTTTTTGAAAAAATTCGGCTTCTTATGTGCATTATTGTCGCTTGTAATGATGGCGGCATTCAGTACGGAAGCATCCGCGAGTCAACGGTTTGCAGACGTTCCTGCAACTCATGAAGCCTATCAACCAATCAATTATTTGGCGGATCGGGGCATCATTAAAGGCTATAACGAAAATGGCAAGCAAGTGTTCAAGTTATATAACTCTGTCACTCGTGGACAAGCCGCAAAAATGGTTGTGCTGGGTGCAGGTTATCAACCGCTGAAAGTTTCGCAATCTTCCTTTGTGGACGTCAATCCGAAAACAGATCCTGAATTATCGGGATTTGTGGAAAGAGCGGCCAGTCTGGGGCTTTTCAACACTTCCAATAAACGGTTCAATCCGTATGCCCCGCTTACCCGTGGAGAAATGAGCATGGCGGTGGCAAAGGCATTCAAATTGGATGTGAACAAATATGCGTCTTATCCGTCGCCATTCTGTGACATTCCAACCAACCATCCGTATTTTAAATATATAAATGCCTTATACTACAATGGAATTGCCCAAGGAAGCAACGGAAAATTCAATCCGGACAGCTATTTGACAAGAATGCAATTCTCCTTGTTGGTGGCACGGGCCATGAACGCCCAATTCCGTCTGGATGTGAAACCGGTGACGGGCCAAAATCCATGCCAGCATCAAACGGCTCCTGAAAGAACGGATACCATTGGACGCGCGACGGTGAATGATTTGAATGTCCGGAGTGCGGCGAATGCAAGTTCCTCCATTATCGGAAAATTGAATCGCGGCGATGAAGTGTACGTCATTTCCATTGATGGTTGGTGGGCCAAAGTGAACTATAAAGGTTCCGTCGGCTATGTGCATAAAACGTATTTGAAATTGATCAACCAAAGCGGAACGGCCGTGAAAAACCGGATTATCGTGATTGATCCAGGACATGGCGGAAAGGATCCGGGGGCAGTAAACGGCAGTTATGCGGAAAAACGCATCGCTCTGGCGGTGGCCAGCACGGTGAAACAAAAGTTGGAAAGAGATGGCGCGGTGGTGTATATGACGCGCGAAGGGGATACATATCCTACATTGCAGGATCGGGTGGATTTTGCTCAAGGGAAATATGCTGAAATGTTCGTGAGCATTCATGTCAATTCCTCATCCAGTTCCAGCGCCAAGGGAACAGAAACGTATTACAGCATTACCGCAAATGATAATGAACTCGAAGACAAAGCGCTTGCGACAAACATCAATAACGAGATTGTGAAGCAGGCGGATATGGTGAATCGTGGAGTGAAACGCGAGGATTATTACGTGATCCGCCACTCGGTCTTCCCGTCGGTGCTTGTCGAGTTGGGCTTCATTACGAATAATGAGGACCTCTCCAAACTGGTCAACAGCAACTATCAAGAGATTTTTGGAAATGCGATTTATCAAGGAATCGTCAATTATTATAGTAATTAATGCGGGTGGGCTGCCTGAAGAGATGAAAGCTTTTTGGGCGGCTCATTCTTTTTATTGCTTTGGGATTGCGGGGGGAATTCTTTAGGGCAACAATGGGAAATTTGGCTTTGTAGCAGAATCAGTGCATTAATCCGCCATGCTGATGAAGAAATCCGCTAAACAAAAGATTGAGGCTTCATAAAAGAAGGAAAACCGCCAAATTTGGGAACAAATCCGCCATGCTGATGAAGAAATCCGCCAAAGTTCAAGGAAAATCCGCCAAACGAAAAATTGAGGCTTCATAAAAGAAGGGAATCCGCCAAATTTGGGAACAAATCCGCCATGCTGATGAAGAAATCCGCCAAAGTTCAAGGAAAATCCGCCAAACGAAAAATTGAGGCTTCATAAAAGAAGGAAAACCGCCAAATTTGGGAACAAATCCGCCATGCTGATGAACAAATCCGCCAAAGTTCAAGGAAAATCCGCCAAACGAAAAATTGAGGCTTCATAAAAGAAGGAAAACCGCCAAATTTGGGAACAAATCCGCCATGCTGATGAGAAAATCCGCCAAAGTTCAAGGAAAATCCGCCAAACGAAAGATTGAGGCTTCATAAAAGAAGGAAAACCGCCAAATTTGGGAACAAATCCGCCATGCTGATGAAGAAATCCGCCAAAGTCCAAGGAAAATCCGCCAAACGAAAGATTGAGGCTTCATAAAAGAAGGAA
>NZ_JBHSNQ010000158.1:0-9646 GCF_042655065.1 Ureibacillus suwonensis | reverse complement strand
CCTTTTTGTGCGTTTGCCACCTTGTTTTGTGCGGATGGCCATCTTTTTTGTGCGTTTGCCACCTTGTTTTGTGCGGATGGCCATCTTTTTTGTGCGTTTGCCACCTTGTTTTGTGCGGATGGCCATCTTTTTTGTGCGTTTGCCACCTTGTTTTGTGCGGATGGCCATCCTTTTCGTGCGGATAGCACCTTCATTCGCTCGGATAACACCACCGCTCGTGCACATCCCGCATAAGGCACTACCAAATCCACACCCTGCGTCCCAAACGCCCCTATTCTCTTTCCACTTCAAATTGCTTCATTTCCATTACTTTGTCACTTGGACTTCGGGTAAATAATATTCATCTACAAAACTTGTTGTAATATTGCCTTTAATAAATTCTTTGTGGCTGGCAATTTTTAATAACATCGGAATATTGGTTTTGATTCCTTCCACTTTGTACTGTTTTAATGCCTTCACTAAACGTTTGCATGCCTGTTCCCGCGTTTCGCCGTAGCAAATCAGCTTTCCAATCATCGGATCATAGAACGGGGTCACATTGGAACCTGACTCGACGGCGCAGTCATTGCGGATGCCTTCCCCTTCAGGCAATTCCAAAACCGAAATCGCTCCTGGAGAAGGATAAAATGTAACCGGATCTTCCGCATAGATTCGCGCTTCAATCGCATGCCCTTTGATTTGTAAAGAATCGCGGGAAATTTCTAACGGAAGTCCTTGGGCAATGCGGATTTGCTGTTCAACCAGATCCACGCCGGTGATTTCTTCCGTCACCGGGTGCTCCACTTGCAAGCGGGTATTCATTTCCAAGAAATAGAAATTCTCTTTCTCATCCACCAGAAACTCAATGGTTCCTGCATTGGTATAGCCGATATATTGTGCCGCCCGAACGGCCGCCTCCAGCATCTTTTCACGAGTCGTTTCAGAAAGGGTTGGGGACGGGGCTTCTTCAATGACTTTTTGATTGCGACGCTGGATGGAACATTCCCGTTCAAAAAGCGGCACGACGTTCCCATGAACATCGGCTATAATTTGAACTTCCACATGGTGCGGATTTTCGATGTATTTTTCGATATACATCGTTCCGTCGCCAAAGTAGGATTGTGCCCGCTTTTTATTGCCCTCAAAGGCTTTTGCAAGTTCTTCCTGGTTATGGATTCGCTGCATGCCGATGCCACCGCCGCCGCTAGAAGCTTTCAACATTAACGGATAACCGATTTCCTCTGCCACTTTGATCGCTTCTTCCACGCTTTCGATTGCCACATTGACGCCCTCGATGATCGGCACTCCCGCTTCCTTCATCTTGATTCTCGCTTCCAGCTTGCTTCCCATTGCGGCAATGACTTCATGTTTTGGTCCAATGAAGACAATGCCCTCTTCCTCGCAGCGTTTGGCAAAATTCGGATTTTCAGAAAGCAAGCCGTAGCCTGGATGAATGGCATCAACATTCGCCTTTTTCGCCACTTCTATAATCTTCTCAATATTTAAGTAGCTTAAGGCAACGGGAGGTTTACCGATTTCATAGGCTTCATCCGCTTCTCTTACGAAAATGGCATCCCGGTCCGCCTCCGAATACACTGCAACCGTTTGAATGTTCAATTTTTTGCAGGTACGAATCACTCTTCTAGCAATTTCTCCGCGGTTTGCGATTAAAATTTTCTTAAACATCGGCATACTACTCCTTCCCATACCGTTTAGTGCTTTTTTTGTACAAGTTTTGCAATCGCTCGAAAGAACGCCGATTGCTTTCATCAATGAACCAGTTTTGCAGTGAATTGCTCCCTCAATTTGAACTTCTGAATTTTACCGGATGCTGTCATTGGATATTGATCCACAAAGAAGATATATCTCGGGATTTTGTGTTTTGAAATCTTCCCTTCGCAGAACTCGCGAATTTCTTCGGCGGTTGCCGTTTCGCCTTGTTTCAAGATGATGAAAGCAGCCACTTCTTCCCCGTATTTTTCATCAGGCACGCCAACTATCTGCACATCATAGATTTTTGGATTTTTATATAGGAATTCCTCGATCTCCCGCGGATAAATGTTTTCCCCTCCACGGATGATCATATCTTTCAGGCGGCCTGTAATACGGACATAGCCGTTTTCATCCATCGTGGCCAAATCTCCGGTGTGCAGCCAATTGTCTTCATCAATGGCTTCGCTTGTCGCTTCCGGATTTTTATAATATCCTTTCATCACGTGGTAACCACGCGTGCAAAGTTCGCCTTGTGTATTTGGCGGCACTTCTTTTCCTGTTGTCGGATCGATGATTTTCACTTCCACGTTCGGCAAAGCGCGGCCAACAGATCCCACTTTCAACTCAAACGGATCATCTGTGCGCGTTTGCGTAATCACCGGGGAAGATTCCGTCTGTCCGTAGCAAATCGTAATATCTTTCATATTCATTTTTTGGATGACGGATTTCATGAGCTCTTCCGGACAGTTGGAACCGGCCATGACTCCGGTACGCAAAGTGGATAAATCGAATTCATCAAAATTCGGCAAGTTCAATTCGCTGATGAACATGGTCGGTACGCCATGAAGAGCTGTACATTTTTCTTTTTCCACCGTTTTTAATACTTCCACCGGGTTGTATTCCTGAATCGGTACCATTGTACCGCCGGCAGAAACGATGGCCATCGTACCAATCACACATCCGAAACAGTGGAAGAATGGAACAGGGATGCATAGGCGGTCTTCATGCGTCAATTTCATGCATTCGGCAATGTTGATAGCATTGTTGACGATGTTGTAGTGTGTCAACATGACGCCTTTCGGAAAGCCTGTTGTTCCGGAAGTGTACTGCAAGTTGATGACATCATCATAATGAAGTGCAGCTTTTCTTTTATCCAATTCTTCATCCGATACTTGTTCCGCCAATTTAATGACATCATTCCAGTTGTAAACGCCATCGAATTGTTTTTCGCTGATAATGATGACATTTTTTAACATCGGCAACCGTTTTGATTTCAGTTCGCCAGGTTTACATGTTTTTAACTCTGGGCAGATTTCGTATACTGTATCGATGAAGCGATGGTCTTTGTATTGTTCAATCAGGATCAGTGTTTGGGAATCGGATTGTTTCAATAAATATTCCAATTCCGCAGTACGGTAGTTCGTATTCACTGTCACGAGCGGTGCCCCCATTTTTCCAGTGGCAAATTGAAGTGCCACCCATTCAGGCACATTCGTTGTCCAAACGGCGATATGGTCTCCCTTTTGGATGCCAAGAGCCATCAATGCTTTCGCCACTTGATCGGACCACGCATTAAATTCCTGGTATGTCAGCCTCAAATTGCGGTCGGAATAGACTACCGCTTCCTTGTTTGGATATTTTTCCGCTTGCTCCTCCAATAATTGACCGATAGTTTTATAAACGAGATCAGCCATTCCATTCCTCCTTTATATCCTTATTAGCACCCAATTAATCTTGAAATCACAAGGCGTTGAACTTCGGAAGTACCTTCACCAATTTCCATCAGTTTGATGTCCCGTAAATGTCTTTCCACATCGTACTCTTTCATGTAACCGTAACCGCCATGAATTTGAATGGCCTGATTACATACTCTGAAGCCCATTTCCGATGCGAAAAGTTTCGCAAATGCCGCCTCCTTTCCGAAAGGTTTATTGTTGTCTTTCAGCCACGCAGCTTTATATACCATGTTGCGGGCCAATTCTATTTCCATGGCCATATCAGCCAATTTGAACTGAATAGCCTGGAATTTGGAAATCGGTTGTCCAAACTGATATCTTTCTTTTGCATATTTCAACGCTTTTTCATAAGCGGCTTGCGCAATCCCTACCGATAAGGCGGCGATGGAAATCCGTCCGCCGTCCAACGTTTTCAGGAACTGGCTGTATCCACGTTTCGGGTCGCCCAATACATTTTCTTTTGGCACGCGGACATTTTCCAAAACAATTTCACAAGTGTTGGAAGCACGTACCCCCATTTTGTCGTAATCGCAACGGATGGTTACCCCTTCAGCATCAGTCGGAACGATGAAGGACGTGATGATTTTCTTTCCGTCTTCCCTTTCTCCGGTAACCGCGGTTACAATCACTTGTCTTGCGTATCCGGCATTTGTAATGAAACATTTTTCGCCGTTGATGATGTATTCATCGCCCACCAGTTCAGCTTTTGTTCTTGTTCCACCGGCGTCTGAACCTGCATTCGGCTCTGTCAACCCGAATGAACCGAGAGCTTCTCCTTTGGCCATCGGAACGAGCCATTTCTGTTTTTGCTCCTCTGTTCCGAAATAATAGATTGGCGAAGCGCCCAAACTGATGGCCGCTGCATAGCTGAGCCCAGTGCCGCCACAGGCTTTTCCGATTTCTTCGACGGCAATGACATAGGAAATCGTATCTCCACCTGAACCTCCGTATTCTTCAGGAAACGGAATCCCCAGAAGTCCAAGCTCCCCCATTTTTTTGAACGTTTCGATTGGGAATGTGGAGTTTTCATCATGTTCTCTTGCATAAGGTTTAATTTCCTGTTCTGCAAAATCTCTTACCATTTCTTGAATCATCAATTGTTCCTTTGTTAGTTCAAAATTCATGAACATTTCCCCCTATCATAAAAACCGACTAGTCGGTTTGTTTTTGACCAACAGGTGCCAGTAACTGCCCCAATTGTTCCGCCTCTTGTAAACCTTGCTCTGTCACGATGGAGCGAATAATCATATCTTTGAAAATGGCTGTAATTTCTTCCATTGTCAGCGGACCGTCCTGCTTGAACCATTTGTATGTCCAATTGACCATTCCAATCATCGCCATCGTAACAATGTTGGCCGGCAATTCTTTGCGGAAGTCGCCGCTTTCCTGCCCTTCGGCGATGACCTTTTCAAGCAATTTCCGGTAGCGGTCCCTTTTCTCGTTAATGATTTGCTTAAATTCATCATTCAAATAGTTGCTTTCTTCATAAAATACGGTGATGTAAGGCTTATACATGTCGAACACCTTGATGAATGAGTGCAAAATTGCCGCAAGTCTTGAGATGGGCGTTTGATTTTCAGCGTAGGAATGTTCCGCTTTTTCAATCACATAGGAAATAAAGACATCATGGATTTCATATAAAAGTTCATCTTTGGATTTGTAATTGTGATAAAAACCGCCTTTGGACGTGCCTGCTTCCGACACGATTTTGTCGACGGTGACTCCGTGATAACCATGTTGCTGAAATAAGTGCAGCGATGTTTCCAGGATCCGTTCTTTCAATGGTTTTTTCATTTTTTACCGCCTTTCGGTATCACGCATTAAACATAATTGGACGTTAGTAGAAATATATTTATTTTTCTAGCATTTTATGACATAAATCAAATAATTTTTGAGTATGAAACTTTTACCATTCTATTAAATTCGGCGAAATGCTATAATCCGCTTCTGTTTTGCTTTTTAATTCTTCCAATGTGATATCCTTTGATTTTTCTATTAAGACCATTCCATCTTCTGTAAAATCAAACACAGCCAATTCTGTGATCAAGCGGTCAACCACGCCCTGTCCTGTCAGAGGCAACGTGCACTCTTTCCGAACTTTCGGCTCCCCTTTTTTCGATAAATGCTCCATAATGACAACGACGCGTTTCGCTCCTTGAACCAAATCCATCGCGCCACCCATGCCTTTGACCATTTTTCCCGGGATCATCCAGTTGGCCAAATCGCCTTTTTCAGAAACTTCCATTCCGCCTAAAATGGCCAAATCGATATGTCCTCCACGAATCATGGCAAAGGATTCTGCACTGTCAAAAAATACGGCTCCTTTCACTGCCGTTACCGTCTCTTTGCCGGCATTGATCAAATCCGCATCCACTTCTTCTTCCGTCGGATATGGCCCGATTCCCAGCAACCCGTTTTCGGACTGCAACAACACTTGATAATTTTTTGGGATTTCATTGGCAACGAGCGTTGGCATGCCGATTCCCAAATTGACATACATGCCGTCTTTGATTTCCTTTACGGCCCGCTTGACGATTTTCTCTCTGGTCGTGAGCGTCATCCTTGTTGAACCTCCTCTCTTATGCGCGTCGTCTTTCTCTCGATCCGTTTTTCGTAATGATCGCCAACCAGGATGCGTTGAACGTAGATGCTTGGCGTATGGATTTGATCCGGATCCAATTCACCCACTTCAACCAGCTCTTCCACTTCGGCAATGGTGATTTTTCCTGCCATCGCAGCCAAC
Organism: Ureibacillus suwonensis; assembly: GCF_042655065.1. Taxonomy (NCBI): domain Bacteria; kingdom Bacillati; phylum Bacillota; class Bacilli; order Caryophanales; family Caryophanaceae; genus Ureibacillus; species Ureibacillus suwonensis. Next base: position 3,475 of record NZ_JBHSNQ010000158.1, on the reverse strand, counting down.
GGATTAAAGTTTCTTGCCGTTTTTCGATAAACGAGGTTTCCTAATTTATCGCCTTTCCATGCCTTTACAAAAGCGAAATCGCCAACGATGGCCCTTTCCTCAATGTATGTTTTCCCATCGAATACTTTTGTCGGCTTTCCTTCCGCAATTGGCGTTCCGACACCGGTTGCCGTATAGAATGCCGGAATTCCTGCGCCGCCTGCCCGGATTCTCTCAGCGAGCGTTCCTTGAGGTGTCAGTTCGACCTCGATTTCACCATTTAAAAACTGCTGTTCAAAAGTTTTGTTCTCACCTACATAGGATGCGATGATTTTTGAAATCTGTTTGTTCGCTAGTAGCAAGCCTAATCCCCAATCATCTACGCCGCAGTTGTTGCTGACAACCGTTAAATTTTTTGTCCCTTTTCGCAAAATCGCATCGATCGCTTTTTCAGGGATACCGCATAAACCGAAACCGCCGACGATGATCGTATCCCCATCCTTCAATTCTGCAATGGCTTCATCGAAGGATGTAAATACCTTTGACATGCTGCAACGCCTCCTTTTCCTTTCAAGCAAATAGCGTATCCATTCTTTTATATGTGGGAAAAACTATTTTTATACTAATGTTTCATCGAAAAAATAGATTTTAACATTTCAATACGCTATCTCGAAAAGTGAAAATTTTAATGCGTTCAATGCATTATTTTCTCTTTTATACATATTACCTTATTTTTGTCGTTATAATAAAGAATTTTTTACTTACAAAATAAAAAAAAACGGCCAACCGGAAAATAATTTTATTCCAGTTGGCCGATGGGCGTATTTTTTTGGACGGATGATTGATAGAGTTCCAGTAGAAAATGAACTAACATTGCTTATCCAAAGACATTTTAAAATTATCTTTTTCTCTCATAAACGACGTATTGATACGTAAATCCTTCTGTTGCCTTATAAACTTCGCTGGCTGACACCGCTTTCCATTCCTTCCCGTATTCCGGGAAGTATGTGTCCCCTTCAAATGCATGGTCGATATGCGTGATATATAACCGGTCAGCCATCGGAAGCGCCAATTTAAATATTTGTTCGCCACCAATCACCATAATTTCTTCGGCATCGCCTGCCAGTTTCAAGGCTTCCTCGAAACTGGATGCCACTTCAATCCCTTCATGATGGTAATCTTTGTTTTTGGTGATGACGATATTTCTTCTCCCAGGCAGAGGACGTCCAATGGATTCGAAGGTTTTTCTGCCCATGATGAGGGGTTTTCCCATCGTCGTTTCCTTGAAATATTTTAAATCTCCTGGCAAATGCCATGGCATCTGATTTTTATAACCGATTACTCGATTGTTGTCGTGGGCTACGATTAATGAAATCATATTCTCTCTCCTATGTATTTTTTATATTTCTATTTTGTCTTGCTTTATTCCCCCATAAACAGGAGCATTTAAATCTTGTTTTTGCTTTGAGCAAGGTCTCACCAATTGAAGCATTTTCCGCTTCAGTATTCGATAAACGTTTTGGATGTTTTCCAAAACTCAATGGGCATTGTGTTTTGGCATTCAAGTTTTCTTAAATGTAACAGCACATCCATTACAAAACCTGATACTTATTTTATTTCATCTTGGGGATTTAGGAAATATATTTGGGGTTATATTATTTTTTTGGAAAATTCTTAATCAAAGCGGTATTGGCTTTCAGTCTTTGACAGAATGGGAAGGAAGGTTTAATTTTTTGACTATTACCCAAAGCTCGTTTTATCTTCTTCCCCTAAATACTCGTATTGTTATCCTCGTCTTGATAGTACAGACTTTTCAAATCTGTTGCTTGAATCACGCATACAGGTCTGTGAGGGGCACGACTCGTTGAAGTGGGAGTTGAATCGGAATCAGGTTCCAATTTGACGGGTACGGTATTTAGTTTTTCATTTGCCAAATCAAAACACCTCCTCTGTATCGATAACTCTATCGTACAAGGAGATGCGATCGATTTATATGCGTTATTTGAATTCGGGTTTACTTTACAACTGACTTACAGGTGAAGTTTTCATCACTAAAAGTAGTAATAGAAATTGGTTGTTATTTAATGAAAAAAGCCACAAAGTTGGAATAAGTCATTTCCATCCTTTTGTGGCTTTCATCGAATCGTTTAAACCGCAACCGGCGCTTTGATCGTTGGATGAGGATCATATCCTTCAATCGACAAATCTTCCAGTTCGATGTCAAATACCGACTTTTTCTCCGGATTAATTTTTAATGTCGGCAGTGCTTTCGGTTCTCTGGAAAGCTGTTCTTTCACTTGGTCCAAATGGTTCAAATAAATATGTGTATCCCCGAAACTGTGAATGAATTCTCCCACTTCAAGTCCGCATTCGTGGGCAATCAAATGTGTCAATAATGCATAGGAAGCAATATTAAAAGGAACGCCCAAAAAGACGTCTGCACTTCGCTGGTAAAGTTGGCAAGAAAGCTTTCCTTCCGCCACGTAAAATTGGAATAACGTATGGCAAGGAGGCAAGGCCATTTCATCCACTTCCGCCGGATTCCATGCAGAAACAATCAATCGGCGGGAATTCGGGTTCCGTTTGATTTGCTCAATGACGTTCTTTAATTGATCGATTGTTTCCCCATTTTCGCCAGGCCAGCTTCGCCACTGCTTGCCGTAAACCGGGCCCAATTCTCCGTATTGTTTCGCAAACTCATCGTCCGTCAATACTTTCTCATGGAAAATTTTCATTTGCTCGTCCAACACTTTGGCAAATTCTTCATCGTTTGCGGCGCGCAGACCAAAGTCCGTCATATCCGGACCTTCATACTCATCGGATTCCACCCATTTTTTGAATGCCCATTCATCCCAGATATGATTATTATGTTCCAATAAATAACGGATATTTGTATCCCCTTTGATAAACCATAATAATTCACTGGCAATCAATTTAAACGGAACACGTTTCGTTGTTAAAAGAGGAAACCCTTTACTTAAATCAAACCGCATCTGATAGCCGAAAATGCTGATCGTTCCCGTACCGGTTCTATCCTCTTTCTTTACCCCATGTTCTAAAATATATTGCAACAAATCCAAGTAAGCATATTCTGGATGACGCATATCGATACTCTCCCGTCTTATGTAAAATCAAAATAAAACGTTTTTTTCCTCATTCGAGTAAAATTCAATTCTTATCATAACATAAAAGCGACCATAAAAGAGAATGACCAAAATGTGAGCATTAAAATTCATTTTTCTGAAAATTTTGTATACAATAATAATATCCAAATACACTGGGGGGATGTCAATGGCGGAGATTACGATTTATATCGGACTGATTTTGTATACAATTTATTTGACTACACTATGTTTTACCGATTAATGAAAAAAAGGGCTTGTCTAAAAAGTCCATAAAAACAGAGCGAATGGAGAAAACAATGAGTTTTTCCATTCGCTCTGTTTCCTTATTTTTGAAATTGGTTTGGGAATTTGCGGCCCTTTTCAGTATGTTG
>NZ_JBHSNQ010000157.1:0-9339 GCF_042655065.1 Ureibacillus suwonensis | reverse complement strand
ATACTGAAATGGGCCGCAAATTCCCAAACCAATTTCAAAAATAAGGAAACAGAGCGAATGGAAAAACTCATTGTTTTCTCCATTCGCTCTGTTTTTATGGACTTTTTAGACAAGCCCTTTTTTTTTGAAGATTCTACGAAAAGCCTTCTAATCATAAATTCTAAATTATAGATTGTTTATTAAGGTATTGTTTTGTAACGGAATGAACAGTCACGGTATAATAAAAGTAGGAGTAACAAAGATTTGGGGTGTGGATTATGCAGAGAATTGCCAACTTATTAGCAATACAGGATGGACAAGTTCTTCTTCTGAAAAAACCCAGAAGAGGATGGTATGTAGCTCCCGGAGGAAAAATGGAGAGCGGAGAATCCATATTAGAAGCGGCGGTAAGGGAATTTCAAGAGGAGACGAATGTTACTCCTAAAAATGCCCATTTAAAAGGGGTATATACAATTGTCATCAAAGAAGACGACCAAGTCATCGATGAATGGATGCTATTTACCTTTGTCGCATCAGGTGTTGAAGGGACTCCTGACAAGGAAAACAGGGAAGGCATTTTGGAATGGCGCCCAATCGAAGACCTTCACCATCTTCCAATGGCGGAAGGTGATCGGAAAATCCTGTTGTTTAGTGCGTTAAATAAAGGAATTCAGTACGGAACTTGCGTATATACAAAAGATTACGAATTGATAGAGGCAAAATATCAGTCTTCGATGGAATTAATCGAAGGAGATGAAATTTATGGATGATAAAGATGGAAAAGAATATGAATATGAATTAGTGATCATCACAGGAATGTCCGGTGCCGGAAAAACAGTGGCAGTGCAAAGCTTTGAAGACATGGGCTATTATTGCATTGATAACTTGCCACCCAAATTGTTGACAACTTTTTTGGCGTTGATGAAACAATCGAAAAAAAGAATTTCAAAAATTGCCGCAGTCATGGACATGCGCGGCGGGGAATTCTTCAATTCCCTCATTGATGCCCTGGATGCGTTGGAAAAAGAAAAAAGCGTAAATACGCGGGTATTATTTTTGGATGCAGACGATCAGACGCTTGTCCGAAGATATAAGGAAACGAGACGGCAACATCCGTTGGCTCTCGGTGGGCTGCCTCTTGAAGGAATCAAAAAAGAAAGGGAAATGCTCTCAGAATTAAAAGGCAGAGCCCGTTACATTTACAATACATCAAAAATGAAACCGCGGGAGCTTCGTGAACGTATTACTGAAGAATTTTCCCTTTCGTCCAGTCCGAAATTTTCAATAAATGTTGTATCTTTTGGATATAAAAACGGGATTCCTATTGATGCGGACTTGGTTTTTGATGTAAGATTCTTAAATAATCCTTATTATGTTGAAGAATTGAGAAATAAAACGGGATTGGACCAGGAAGTTTACGATTATGTTTATAACACGGCTGAAACAAAAATTTTAATCAAGAAATTGGAAGACTTATTTGATTTCATCATTCCACAATATATCAAAGAAGGGAAACCGCAATTGGTGATCGCCTTTGGCTGCACAGGCGGCCAACATCGTTCGGTTACATTAACTGAATATTTTGGAAAATATTTTAGCAAGAAATATCATACGGAAGTAACCCACCGGGATATTCGTTCTTAAAGAGAGGATTGTTTGGATGGAAAAACTGAATATTGTAGTCATCGGAGGAGGGACCGGATTATCGACCATTTTACGGGGGTTGAAACTTTATCCCTTTCATATAACCGCCATTGTCACGGTGACCGATGATGGGGGATCTTCAGGGAGACTCAGGGATGATTATGACATTCCTCCTCCCGGGGATATCCGCAATGTCATTGCCGCTTTATCTGATACGGAGCCGTTGCTGGAACAAATGTTTCAATACCGCTTTTCAAATTCCCAGGACTTGGGCGGACATTCCTTGGGAAATTTGATGCTGACCGCATTAACCGACATCACCGGTGATTTTTTTAGTGCCATCATTGAGATGAGCAAAGTATTAAATGTGCATGGAAAGGTCATTCCATCCGCAAATGCAAAAGTCAATTTGCATGCAGAGTTGTTGGACGGCCGGATTATTCAGGGTGAATCGAAAATCCCATTGTCCAACAAGCGGATTAAACGCGTTTTTTTAGTACCGGAAGATGTGAAGCCCCTTCCTGAAGCAATCAATGCAATCAACAGCGCGGATGTCATATTGATCGGTCCAGGAAGTCTTTATACGAGTATCATTCCGAATTTATTGGTGAAAGAAATCGGAGAAACCATTGTCCGATCCAAAGCAAGAAAAATTTATATTTGCAACTTGATGACTCAACAAGGGGAAACCAATCAGTTTCAGGCGGCGGATCATGTGAAAGCGATTTATGACCATGTCGGCACACCTTTTTTGGATGCCATATTAGTCAACAGCAACGATTTGCCATCCCCCATTAAAGAAAACTATAAAGAACGAAACGCAGAACCGGTCAGAGTAAATGAAGAAGAATTAAAAAAACTGGGGTTAGAAATTATTAAAAAAAATATTGCCACAATAAAAAATGGTGCTGTTCGGCATGAGGGAAAAGCCATTGCGGAATGGCTGCTCGAATATTCATGAAAAAAAGCATGGTCAAGGATGAGAGGGGGGCTTGAATGTCATTTGCATCGGAAACGAAGAAGGAATTGACTCAAATTGAGGCAAACGATCAATGTTTAAAGGCTGAGGTCTCTGCCATTATCCGAATGAATGGCACATTATCCTTTTCAAGCAAACAGCTGATCTTGGATGTGCAAACGGAGAATGCAGCCATTGCCAGAAGAATTTATACGATTATCAAGAAACTTTATCCATATAATGTTGAACTCTTGGTCCGCAAAAAAATGCGCTTGAAAAAGAATAATGTTTACATTTGCCGCATTCGTGAAGGTGCGCGCGAGATTTTGAACGATCTTGACATATTGCAGGGAGAATTCCAGTTAAATCATTCAATTTCCAACTCCTTATTAAAAACAAGCAATCAAAAAAGGGCATACTTGAGAGGCGCTTTTTTGGCGGGAGGATCTGTCAATAACCCTGAAACCTCTTCCTATCATTTGGAAATCTATTCAATGTACAAAGAACACAGTGAAGCATTGGCACATTTGATGAATGAGTTTAACTTGAATGCCAAAACCATCGAACGGAAAAAAGGGCATATCACTTATTTGAAAGAAGCGGAGAAAATTTCCGAATTTCTTGGCTTGACCGGCGCCTTCCAAGCGATGCTGAAATTTGAAGATGTCCGGATTCTTCGCGATATGCGGAACAGCGTCAACCGGATCGTCAATTGTGAAACGGCCAATTTGAATAAAACCATTGGCGCTGCCTTAAGACAAGTGGAAAATATTAAATTTATCGATCAAACCATCGGAATCGACCAACTGCCGGAAAAATTGCGGGAGGTGGCAAGACTCCGCATTGAACATCAAGATGTGACGTTGAAAGAATTGGGTGAGATGATTTCAACGGGGACAGTCAGCAAATCCGGAATCAACCATCGCTTGAGAAAAATTGATGAAATTGCCGAAAAGTTACGCCGAGGCGAAAAAGTGATAAAATAATTCAAAAGAATCGCATTGTTCTTTTCATATAATTTCGATAAGATAAATATAAAATGAGATGAACGGTTTAGAAAGGGTGTGGAAATAGAATGGTTGAAACCACAGTGGAGGTTAAGTTGAAAAACGGCTTGCAAGCTCGGCAAGCAGCATTATTTGTTCAAGAGGCAAACCGCTATAAATCCGATGTCTTTTTGCAAAAAGATGAGAAGAAAGTGAATGCAAAATCCATCATGGGAATCATGAGCTTGGCTATTGCAAGAGGGACATCGGTAACACTGATTGCAGAGGGCAATGATGAAAACGAGGCTATTGAAGGGTTATCATCATTTATTTCAAAAGAAGATTAATTTATTCATAATTTGAAAACGCTCGCAATTTTCGAAGACTTTTTCGAGAATTGTGAGTTTTTTATTTTCCGGCGCTTTAGAAGGGATCCATGCCGGGAAATCCTCCATTGCCTGATCGGGATATCCGCTAATCCTGTATAAGAATTCGCCATTCTTGAGCAAAAATCCTCTGGAATGGAGTACATAACCGCCAATGGAATTTGCCAAAATATAAAAAAGAGGTATCACCCGAATGGATGATACCTCTTTTCAAAAATTATTTTTCTTCGCTGGAAGAGATGATATGGTCGATCAAACCATAATCTTTGGCTTGTTGTGCGGTCATGAAGTTATCGCGGTCTGTATCTTGCGCGATTTTTTCGATTGGTTGGCCAGTATGATCAGCCAACAATTTGTTTAATTTGTCACGCAAGAAAAGAATGCGTTTTGCAGCAATTTCAATTTCAGTAGCTTGACCTTGGGCACCGCCTAGTGGTTGGTGAATCATCACTTCCGCGTTTGGCAATGCATAACGTTTTCCTTTTGCGCCTGCTGAAAGGAGGAAAGCACCCATCGATGCCGCCATACCGATACAGATTGTTTGTACATCCGGTTTAATGTATTGCATTGTGTCGTAGATGGCCATACCTGCAGTGATGGATCCACCTGGTGAGTTGATGTACAATGAAATATCTTTATCAGGATCTTCCGCAGCTAAGAACAATAATTGTGCTACAATAGAGTTTGCAACGTTATCATCAATTGGGCTGCCAAGTAAAATAATGCGGTCTTTCAATAAGCGGGAATAGATGTCATAAGCGCGCTCACCACGGCTTGTTTGTTCAATGACTGTAGGAACTAAATTCATTTTATGTCCTCCTTAAGCAATAATTGTTATTATGTTTCTACGTACCGAAACAGAAATAGTTTCAGCTTGTATGTTTATCATACACATAATAGTCAATAATGGTCAAATATTAAGTACAGCAATTCATGGAATTTACAAATATCCAGTTTCCTTTGCAATAAATAATTATTTCGTGTTTTAATGGTTGAATTGTTTGGCAGTCCTGTGTATAATATTAGAGTCGTAAGTAATCATATAATAAAACTGTGTTGCATATGTATTATTATATGAAAAATGATTAAAATTATGCAAATAATGGCAATACGTTCAATTTTTGTTGATTAATATGCCCTCGTGGTGTAATGGATAACACTCAAGATTCCGGTTCTTGCACTGGGGGTTCGATTCCCTCCGAGGGCGCTACAAAATATTAAATTCCTTGATACGACTGCTTTTGCAGTCGTTTTTCATTTTTTCGGGGACCTGAAAAAATGTTGCCCGGTTATTTTCATGGCAGTGTCACTTCATTGCGTGTCCTGGGATTTTTTTGTCCTTTTGTATTTGAAATCCAAGCAATCCCATGTCAGTCCCAGTTCGGAGGACGTGCACCTTGGCAATCGCAACTAAAATGATGGGTCGGGAAAATATTTTGATTTCAGGTTTTTTTGATTTCATCCATCCATTTTAACCCCATCCAAGTTCAAGGGTTTTAATTCCCCGATTTTGCATCCATTTCCCCTTTGTTCATCCCAATGATCCGTCTTTGCTCGCATCCTGGAGGCACGATATACATGTGTCTTTTCCGGATCTTCGCAGTTGAGTGGTTTTACAAGTTCCACTTTCCATTTCATTTTGCAAATCTTCCATTTTCTAAAAACAGAAACGGCAGTAGGTCAGGATAGTCAACAATTTATGAAGGAAACTAATTAGTCAATATTCTTTATTTTCCAATAAATAAGGAAATTACCTAAAAAGGAAAAAACATTTAAAATGCTAAAATTCTTCATCATTTTGACGATAAGATAAAGGGCCCATTCATCGAAAAAAAGAACGAGAATAATGTCGCGACTTTTCATCAGCGGTAGTAGGTCTTATTTCGTTTGATTCCAGCGACAGCTGTGGTTCAGCAATTGGATTGATTAGATGCCATATTGAATGTATACGGAACGAGAGGTAAAAGAGCGGACTGTCCATTTTATCTTATTTTTTCGTTAAAACATTTCAATTTTATGGAAAAGCAGAATCTCAACTTTAGGAAGGTGATTCAACATGATTCTCCTTGACGATCAAATCATTTCTCCTATTCTGGTCAAATCGTTGCAAGAACTGGATGTGCCAGTTTTCAAACAAAGTAACCGCCCGGAAATGCCGGATGCGCTACAGATAATGGATGCTGAGGGTTTTTTCTCTACCATCGATGAACATCAAAAGTTATTGACAAATTCGGAAAGCTGCTTGGCATTGCTTGAATCTTATGCTCCAAACATTGTTCAAAATCGTTGGGCAAAACAATTGAAAGATAAAGGAATGTTCCGTCAACTCCTTACTAAAATGTACCCTGATTATTTTTATAAGGTGGTAAACCTGGAGGAGCTTTATAAAATTCCGGTGGAGGAAATCCCTTTTCCCGTTGTAATTAAGCCGAGCAAAGGATATTCAAGCGTTGGAGTCTATAAAGTAAAAAGCGCGGAAGAATGGCGGGAAGCCTTACATAAGTTAAGTGTGGATATGCTTTTTATAAAAAACATGTATGACAATGAAGTGATTAACGGAGAGAGTATATTAATTGAACAATGGGTATTTGGAGAAGAATATGCTGTTGACAGTTATTATGATCAAGATGGCAATCCTGTGATTTTAAATATTTTTAAGCATGTGTTCAAAGACGAATATGATACGTCGGATCGAATCTACTATACGTCCAAACAAGTGATCGAAGAAATCTATGATGACCTGTTGACTTTTATGCATAAGTTTAGAGAAATCGTTCCGTTAAAAAATTTTCCGCTTCACTTTGAAGTGAGAAAACATAATCAAACGATTATTCCGATTGAAATGAATCCGCTCAGATTTGCCGGGGCCGGAACGACGGATCTCGGCTATCATGCTTATGGCTGCAATGTGTATAAACATTATTTTCAAGGAACCAGCCCGGACTGGGAAGCGGTGCTCCGCCAGATGGACCAAAGTTTGTACGGTTTCTTCTGTGCGGAAATTCCGATGGATCTTTCACAAAATCTGATAAAATCCATTGATCATCAGTCATTCAAAGAACAATTCAACCAGATTTTGGAATACCGAGAAATCCAAGCAACCAATGACAGAATGTTTGCCGTTGTGTTTTTCAAAAACGAAAAAATGGAAGAGCTTTTTCAATTACTGCAAATGGATTTACGGCCATTTATTGCATTAAAGGAAATGGAGCAATCGAGGGAGAGATAAGGAATGAGAAATATAACTCGGAAGAAATCGATAAAAACCCAATTAATTGTCAGTTTCTTATTTCCGTTTCTTATATTTTCAATGATTCTTTTCGGGTTTGTTAAATATGTATCAGATTACATTATTCAAGAACATGTGATTCCACAATTTGATGAACGGTTAAAAGAAAATGGGCAATTATTGGCACAGTCGATTGATCCGGATTTAATCAAGAATACGATGGAATCCCCGGAAAAATACGGGATGCAGCTGAAGCGGAAATTAGATTCATTTTTTGAAGGGAAAAAGGGAATCGAATATGTATATGTATTGTCCAGAAAAAATGGAAAGGATGTCATTGTCGCTTTAAATGACAGTGACGATTTTATGGTTGAGTCTCCGTTTACGGGGGATCAAAAAACATCCTTTGAAGAAAAAGAGACGGTTCTGAGTCCGATTTACAGAGATAAATGGGGCGTTCATAAATCATTTTTCCTTCCTTTAGAGGATGATGGTGTGGAAGCCATTTTCGGAATCGATATGAGCGCGAAATTTATCGACCAGTTGGAAAATCGGATATTGACGATTTCGATAATTGTAACAGCCGTGATGATTATTATTGGAATCTTATTGGCTTTATTTATTGGAAATCGGATTTCAAAACCGCTTAATAGTTTGGTGCAATATGCGAAAACCTTTTCTACCGGAGATCTTAGCCAATCGATAAATATTAATCGCCAAGATGAAATAGGAATTTTGGCAAACAGCTTTGAAGAAATGAGAAAAAATTTGAGTCACATCATTGACAATGTCAAAGAGAAATCGGAAGGCATCCATCTTACCAGTCAAACTCTATTGGAGTCCTTTGAAGAATTGGATCAGGCTTCTAAGCAGATTGCGACAAGTACAGATGAAGAGGCGAAAGGGGCCGAAGAAAGAGCCAACCATATTGAACGGATTTCCAATATGATATCGGAAATATCCTCATCGATATCCAATGTAGATGAACAAACGAAGGTGATTAAAAACCTGACGGATCAAACGAGTCAGCAAGCGGAAAAAGGAAATGTCCAAGTTGAAATCATCACCGAACAAATGAACAAAATCAAACAAAATGGCATGGTAAGTAAAGAGAACTTGTCTAATCTGGGGAAAAAATTAGAACATATTAATGAAATTATTAAGATTATCCAGGAAATTTCATCACAAATCCATCTTCTTTCTTTAAATGCATCCATTGAAGCGGCACGTGCCGGAGAGGCGGGCAAAGGATTTTCGGTGGTTGCCCAGGAAGTCCAAAAACTTGCTAATCAAACGGATGGATCGATCAAAACCATATCGAAAGCGATCGTTGAAATTAATGAACAGGCGAATCTCGTGCTGAATTTGAACCAGCAAGATTATGAAGATATTGTAAAAGGTGTTGAGATTGTCGAGGATAATGGGCGATTATTCAATTCAATCTTTGAGTCGGTGGAGCAATTGGCAAAAGGAATTGATACGATAGTGAAAAGTACGGAAGATTTGGATCAAGCATCCGACAAAATTTTAATGTCCATTCAAGAAATTTCGGCCATTTCAGAACAGGGAGTGGCTGCGACTCAGGAAATTTCCGCTTCTGCCATCCAACAAAACAGCACGATCGAGTACTTGAAAGAACAAAATGCGGATTTAAAACTGTTGGCTGACAATCTTCAAGATATGATTAAGCGATTCAAGACAAGTGAAATGGAAACAAACTAAAATGAAATTTTATCAGAGGCCATGTAGCGGTGGAGATGCGCGTACTTCTGTTTGACTGGCTTGGCGTGGGTGGCCGCCAGTGATGGACAACAATCGAAGCCGGAAAACAATAGCAGGACAAGAACAGAAAAAATACTACTGATGATGTAAAAGTATTTTGAGGATGAATTTGGGCACGACATGACATTTGCGAAAAAACATTTGATCATTCCAACTGTAGCTGTTTTTCCAAAAGAACAGGACCATAAAGCCTACCAGTTTCTGTAAGCTTTATTGTGATTGTGCTAAAAGAAGAGGCTGGGACAAAACCCAATGTCATCAACTTAACGTTACATTTAATGGAAAATAATATTTAATTTAACTTTTATAAAATTAGGTAATAAGCCTCTTGTAATTTTAAAAAGTCCACCAAAATCGTTTTAGAATCCAATTTTT